>NZ_JADFUE010000169.1:0-2208 GCF_054967145.1 Bradyrhizobium sp. UFLA06-24 | reverse complement strand
GCAGCTGGATATGAGTCATGGCGATTACTGTGCCGACCCGATTGAAGATGAGCTCCGCGGGCTGCGATATAATATGCAGCGCCATCAGGACATCGTTCACAACCCCATGTTGCTGCAGGAGCACCACCCAGGCCGTGGTACGTACCAACACTGAGGTCCAGAACGGCAGCACGACCACGATCATCAGCAGATTGCTGGTTTTCGGCGGCAGTGTCGCCAGGAGATAAGCCACCGGGAAACCTAGCAGCAGAGTCAGGACGGTTACGCCGATGCTAATGCCAAGCGTGCGCAGGAAGACGTCGCGGAAGATCGCATTCTCCGGCTGCGTGGCGACGATTTGGCTGTCGGGGCCATACTGGTAATCGACCGAACGCAGTAAGTAATAGGCGGTATAGGCAGAGCGACCGCGCTTGAGCAAGCTCCAGACGTCACGTTGCCCCCACAGGGGGCTGATCTCGATCAGCGCCGCTTTGTAGGGGCCGGTCGAAAGTGTGCTCGCCTTTCGGGCGCTCGACGCGACCTGGCCACCGGCGCCGGGCAGCTCATAATTGATCCGTGTGCCGATAGCGCCCGCGGTCTTCTGGGCCCAGGCATGCGTCAAATCGTCGGCGAGAGCGGCATAGACACTCTCGTCGGGCAGATCCTTGCCGTCCCAGCTGCTTAGCGCTGCCGTGGTTCGCGGCATGAGCGTCAATAGCGTATTGTCATGGACCGCTTTGAACATCATCCGACCGATCGGCAAGACGAACGCGATCAGGATGAACAGCAGAAGCGGCAGGACGAAGGTAAACGCTTTCAGCTTGCTCCGACGTTCGACCCGCTGCAGCTTAATCCGTAGCGGCATGCCGTCTGGACTGCCGGCGATTTGGGCTGCCATCGTCGCCATCAACTTCTCTCACTCTTCGGTCATTGATCGTCGGTTGGGACGAGGAGAACGGAACGTCCTCCTCGCCATTCCCCATTCTTTACTTCGCTAGCCAAGCGGTGAAGCGCTGGCGCAATTCATCGCCATGCTCATTCCAAAATAGGAAGTCGGTGTTCAGCATGAGGGCTTCATGGCCGGGTGCATTGGCAAGGTTGGGTATCATTGCCGGATCAACGAGGGCCATGGCATCCTTGTTGGCGGGCCCATAGGGCATGTAGCGCGTCAGGTCGGCCTGCGGCTGGGGTGAGCCGCCAAAAGCGAGGAACTTGTAGGCGTCGTCCAGATGTGGACTGCCCTTGGGAATCACCCAATAGCCCCAACCCGCTGGCGCGGCGTCCCACATCATTTCGAAATGCTTACCCTCGTCCTTGATGGCACTGTAGATGCGGCCGTTGAAAGCTGCGGTCATGACGACCTGGCCATCGGCCAGAAGCTGCGGTGCCTGAGCGCCGGCAGTCCACCAAACGACGTCCTTCTTTATCGTATCGAGCTTCCTGAAAGCGCGGTCGACGCCTTCCGAGGTACGGAGGACTTTGTACACGTCCTTGATGGGCACGCCGTCGGCGATCAGCGCCCATTCGAGATTGCCTGAGGGATTTTTCCACAGTCCGCGCTTGCCGGGGAATCTCTGCAGATCGAACAGGTCAGCGATGGTCTTCGGGCCATTCGGCAGCTTGTCCCTGTCATACGCGATGACCGTGGAGGAGGCTGACGACGGCACCCCGCAGTCAAATTTGCCGGCCTCACCGAACTTTGCCCTGTCGAGACCCAGCTTCTTCCAGTCGATCGTCTCGAGGAGGCCCTGAGTACACAGGGCCCAGGCGGCTGACCCGCCACCGTTGACCACGTCCCAGCTGACGGTCTTGGACTCGACCATCGCGCGGATCTTGGCGGTCTCGCCGTTCCACTCGTCTTCGGTAATCTTGATCCCGGTCGCCTTTGTGAAGGGCTCGAAATAGGCCTTGCGCTCGGCGGCCTGGGAGGCCCCTCCCCAGGAGACGATCGTCAGCTGATCGGCCGCAAAGGCAAATTCCGCTGGCGCAAGCGCACCGGCTGTCAGCCCCATTATGGCCAAGGCACGGACGACCATCAATTTCTTCCTCATCGTTTGCTTCCCTCCCGATATGCCGCCCCTACGATAGGAGCGGCGCTGTCAAACTTCTGCTTCGGCCTGCCGGCGATGTCGTGGGTCATCCTCACGATCGGTCGAGCGCCAGACAATCTTCAGTTTTCCAGCCGATGGTGATCGGTGTGCCCGGCTCGAGCTGCACCACGCCTTCCGA
>NZ_JADFUE010000168.1:0-2243 GCF_054967145.1 Bradyrhizobium sp. UFLA06-24 | reverse complement strand
CTCCCTGCGTCACGAGCCCGGCGTAGCCCTCTCATCATGGTCGACGCTCCACTTCCATCCTGTTCGCCGCGCGGCAATTTGCGTGGTCCGAACAGGGGGACGGGGTTTCAGCCAGCGCGGATGCTGCATGGACACGGCCCGACATTGCTGCCTTCCACAGCACTCGCCCGCGCAGTCACCCGCCCGCTGAGCCGACATGTGCGGCTGGCCTCTGAAATTTATGCCGCCTGGAAGTGCAATTGTGGCACGGCCGCAACCAGCTTCCTCGTATAGGGTTGCCGAGGCCGTAAAAATACGTCGTCCGCTCCACCGGCTTCGACGGCCACGCCATGGTGCATGACAAGAACGCGGTCGCTGAGGTGGTGCACGACGCCGAGATCATGCGAGATGAATAGATAGCTGACACGCAAATGCGACTTGAGATCTCCAAGCAGATCGAGAATTTGCGCCTGAATGGATACGTCAAGTGCCGCGACCGGCTCGTCACACACGATGATCTTGGGGCGCGGAGCAATTGCGCGCGCGATCGCAACCCGTTGGCGTTGACCGCCCGACAGTTCCAGTGGACGCCTGGTCCTGAAGTTTGGTGACAGACCCACGAGATCAAGCAGCTCGCTGACCTCCGATTGTCGACTGGCTCTGTCGAGGGGATGTCCGCTACGTCTGGCCAAGGCATCATCAATGACACGCTCGATGGTCCAACGCGGATCGAATGAACTTAGTGGGTCCTGGTAGATGACCGAGATATCCGATCGCCGCTGGCGGCGCTCTTTCTCAGTCGCTGTAGTCCACGGCGAACCCTCGAGTGTCACCTCTCCTTGGTCCGGCCTTTCGAGCGCGAGCGCCATGCGTGCCACGGTCGTCTTCCCGGACCCTGACTCGCCGACGATGCCTAGCGTCTCTCCATGGCCGAGGCGAAACGAGACGTCATTGACGACGGTACGCAGCTTGCCATCCGGTCCGCGAAAGCGCTTGACGAGCCGTTCCGCCTCAAGCAGGGGTCGACCGCACTGTGCGATACTCGATTGGGTCAGCGCTCTGGTCTCTTCTCCTTCAGCCGAGATGAAGCGCGGCGCCGTCGAGGACGAAAGACGGCTCCCGCGTGACCGGACGGATGGGATCGCCTTGAGAAGGCCCCGCGTATAATCATGTCTCGGATCGCCAAAGATCTGTTCTGATGAGCCATGCTCGATGATTTCGCCGTGTCGCATCACAATAACCTCGTCGGCCATCTGCGATACCACGGCAAGATTGTGGCTGATGAGAATCATGGCCTTGCCGCGTTGGCGGGTTTCGCTGAGCAGATCCAGGATTTGCGCCTGGATCGTAACGTCCAGCGCCGTCGTGGGCTCATCTGCGATCAAAAGAGCTGGATCGAGTGCGATTGCCGTCGCAATCAAGGCTCTTTGCCGTTGCCCGCCTGAAAGCTCATGTGGAAGCTGCCGCGCCTTGACCGCCGGCTCGGGCACGCCCACGAGATTCAGAAGCTCAACTACCCGTTCCGTCAAGTCTGCGCGTGTCCTGATTGCACGGTGAACACTTAGTGCTTCACCGATCTCCTTGCCAACCGGTCTCAGCGGATCGAGCGACACCAGCGCGTCCTGTAACACAAAGCCAATGCGCTTGCCGCGCAAGGCTCTCCATTCCCTGTCACCGAGTCGATCGATATTCTTCCCCTGAAAAGTCAGGCGGTCAGCTTGGACATGAGATCGCGCCCCGGTCAGACCAACCAGCGTCCGGGCCGTAACGCTTTTGCCTGATCCCGATTCACCGACGATCGCGACGCACCGGCCTTCCTCAACCCTGAAAGAGACCCTCTTGACCACAGCTCGCCGCGAATGCGCCGGCCCGAAGGAAACGTTGAGGTTTTGTACGGTGAGCAACGGGTCGCTAGCCGGGGGCTTTGTGGCATTTTGCCGGAAGGAAGCTGCGGGATAGGTCACGTTCATGGAAGCTCGATCCTTCCTTCCAGGCGTTGCTGCACGTACTGGCCGATGACAGTCACTGAGAGCGCGAAGGTAGCGATGGCGATCCCGGGCATGACCTCGAGCCACCATGCATAGATTACGTAGTTGCGCCCGGCATTGAGCAGTGCGCCCCATTCCGATGACGGGGGCGCAACTCCCAAGCCGAGAAACGAAAGGCCGGATGCCCAAATGATGGCTTGCCCGATACCGAGCGTGAACATTGTCGCAAGCGGGCTGATTGCGTTGGGGAGGATATGCTTGAACAGGATGCCCCTG
>NZ_JADFUE010000167.1:0-2305 GCF_054967145.1 Bradyrhizobium sp. UFLA06-24 | reverse complement strand
TGACGGCAACCAGAACACTGACTCTATCTCCCATCGGCCGTAGCGGGCTGCTCACGATCGTCTGAATTCAGTGCTCATGATCGCGCGAAATCGATGCTCACGATCCGTGAAATCCGCAGTCTGCTGGGCGATCGCCTGCTCGCGCGTCAGGCGGGCCATTTCGACCGTCGAGACGCTGCCCGATTTGATCAGTGACGAGGCCCGCTCGACGGCGGCCACTGCCTTCTCCCGTCGCGCGGCCGCGGCCTCGATCGCCGACTGGATTTCGGCAATGCGCGCCTGGAGCTGGAGGATGCGACCGTCGCGGAACTGGGCCGCCTGGCGGGCGAGGTCCTGTTGCGCCGTCTCGGCGGCCGCAAGCTTGGCGGCGAAACTCGGGCGCTCATTTTCCATCCGGGACATCTGCCGCCGAAGATCGTCGAGCCGCACGCGATCGCCACGCGCGTTGACGACATGAAGGATCGCGTCGCCCTCATGGACCACGCTGAGTTGCGTCGAGCCTTGCGGCGGCTTCGCGCTCACGGTGCCGTCAATCGGCGAGCGCAACGTCACGATCCTGGCATTGACCACGGCCGCAACGCTCGAGGTCTGCAGCACGGCCTTCAGCGGCAACCATCCGAAGACGGCCACAATCGCAAGGCCAATGCCGACCTTGAGCAGGCGGCGAACCGGCGCGAGCCTGCAGGTACTTCGGGATGGGAAGCACTATCGCTGACGGGCTCGCTCACCGGCTCGTCGTGCGCCGGCTGCAACCGATCCTGCAAATCGCGCTGCAACCCTCGTGCGCCCGATTCCTCGTCCTTGCTGACGGACGTATGATCTTCGGGAACGGGCTTCTGCTGTTCCTGATTCTCTCCTTTTGTGAGACGTCAAGCCCAACATATTGCTTCATAGCCCCTCCGATTCGTGTGATTGCGTGCAGGCTTGAAGATAGCGGACCTTTCGTCCCGCGGGCGCCGACCGCAATTATGTCATCGTGTGGGGTCCGGACGCCGATCGGCGTCCCAAGTACTTGATTGACTTCGCGCGTACGGGGGGCAATGTTCAGCGTCGATTCACAGCCAACTCTATCTCGCCCACGGCGACATCAGCCCCTGAGTCGGTTTTGCAGTGCCTGCCGATCGACGACGAGCTGGTCCAGGTGGACTGTCTGCCCTCCTTGCTCCAATTGCCTAACCAGCGCCCGCGTCCCGTCCACGACAAAGACGCCGCAATCATAAGTGTTCTGCTGCTGGGCCATGCCGGCTGGCTCCAGGCGGAGGTGCAGCCTACTTGCGAGATGCTCTGCATGCTTTTTGTTGAGTCCCCTGTAGGAATCGTAGTGGTAGGCGACCGGCTGCCCCCGGTCACTGCGATCAACGAACAGCAGCGACCAATGGTTGCCGAGGTTATTAGGATCTTCAGGGTTGGCATTAATCACGGGCAGGAACAGGAAGTCGGCTGTATCATTAAATTCATCATCATGGACGATGCGCTGGAACTCGGTTTGCACGACGCCATCGTCGTTAGAGCCCAGATAATTTAGGACGATGAGGGGATTCACGAACCGCGTCCGGGCGGCGAGATCCGGATCGTTCCTCTGCAAATCCTGCTCCTGGAGCCGGTAATCCCTGTCGATATGCTCGTCGCCCAGCCATTCCGTGTCCTCGAGCACCAGCCCGTGGCCGTGAGACGAGACTGTCGGATCTAAAGCCCCGATCTGAGCGTTGGCGGAGGTGATCGGAAACGGCCGTACAGAATTAGCATCGTCGCGTGATTCGGACGGCGTGGGCGCAGTCAGATCAACCAATGGAAAACCGCGGTAGGTGTCCGAGCGCGCCCTGGCAGCGGGCGCCGGCGCAAAGTGAGCATCGTCGCGCAATTCCCACGGCGTGGGCGCATCCAGATGCACCAATGACTCAAGGCCGCCGTAGATGTCTGAGGGAGCCCTGCCGGTTGATGGTGAGGCCGGTTCTTGCATCTGCCGTCGCGCCAGCTCCTCGCGCAACCACGCCAAAGCTTCATCATCCGAGAAGGCTGGCGCCGGAGAAAGCCCCTGCGGCGAGCCGGGCTGTCGAGCGCCCTGGTGATGCCCCGGTACTGGCCCGGCAAACAGCGGCCGAAAGTCAGGCGCCGGGGCCCAAGCATTGTCACGCAACTCGAATGGTGTGCGCGGATTCGGATTAACCGCTGCCTCAAGACCGGCGTAGGTGTCTGAGCGAGCCCTGGCAGGATGCGCTGGCGCAAAATGAGCATCGTCGCGCAACTCGGACGGCGTCGGCGCATTCAGATCAACAAATGGCTCAAGACCAGCGTAGGTGTCTGA
>NZ_JADFUE010000166.1:0-2424 GCF_054967145.1 Bradyrhizobium sp. UFLA06-24 | reverse complement strand
GGTGCCGAACTGGTCGCGGAACGCGCGGGTGAATGCCTCGTGCGAGCCGTAATCCGCCTCCAGCGCGATGCTCAGGATGTCCGGTGCGCCTTTCGCAAGACTGCGCGCCGCTTCCGTCAGCCGCCGAGCGCGCGCGTAACGCATCACCGGATAACCGGTGGCCGCGGCAAACGCGCGCACGATGTGGAACCGCGACACGCCTGACATCGCGGCGATCTCGTCGAGCGTCATCGGCTCGGCCAGATGGCTCTCGATGTACCAGAGCGCGCGCTGGGCTGGGTTCATGGGTCACGGCTCTCGTTCGAAGCGGGGGGATGATGCGCCGTCATCGCGCGCCGCGCTTGATCAGGATTGCTCTCGGGCCCCGAATGCCAAAATCGGAGGGTGGGCAAAGGCGCGCAAGCGCCGTGCCCACCCTACGGCGCTGCTGCTACTTCGCCGCATCCTTCGGCCGGGGCACATCCTGTTTCTTCTTCAGTTCGTCCGCCTGCTTCGCCTGCGCCGCCTGCAGATCGCCGATGGTCTTCTGCAGGCCTGCGAGCGCCACCTTCAGCGTATCGATCTGGCGGGTCGCGGCGTCGATCTTCTGCTGGTGATCGAGATTGAGCTTGGTGATGGTCTTCTGCAGGAAATCGACATTGCTCTGCAGGCAGCTGGTGCGCCGCTCCATCGTCTTCTCGACCGTGCAGATCTCGATGCCGGGAACGTCCTGCGCCGCGACCCGCGTATGCGCGACGAGCGGTAACATGACGAAACAAGCGGCAGCGATCCGGCGCGGCATGAAAGGTTCCTCAGCAAATTGATCACGGCAATGTGCGCCGATCGCGCACAGCCGCGTAAGGCTACCACACTCGTACCGCATTCTCGCGTTGAGCTTGGCGTGTTCCCTTGGACGGGGGAGCAGTAAACCGCGCGCGGAAGAACTGGGCGCTCTTTCCGCGGCTTTGATTAGGGGAGTTTTTTGGAATGGCAACGCGCGACAGACGTCTTGCGGAATTCGACGGTGCCGGCGAACCACCACCCGGCCTGCCGGTCGAGGTCTTGTGCGAGGACCACAGCGGCACGTATCAGCTGCCGTTCGCCTGCCGCTACGTCGAGGGACGCTGGCAGAACCACGAGGCCGGCATCGCGGTGGAAGCCACCGTCATCGGCTGGCGCATGCCCCGGGTGAAGCACTCCGGCGCTGCTTGACGGCGCTCTTCTGTCTCAAAATGCAACGGGGCCGCGCTTCCAGCTTAACGAACGGAACGCGGCCCGAACGAATCACGTCCGAATCAGCCTGATAAGCCTGTACGCAGTTGTTCACGGCTAGATCTCGGCAAGGCTCCACGGGCACGCACAAGATCTGCGCAACGCGATTGCTGCCCAAGGCCGCAGACCACCGCCAAAAGTTAATGCTGGCAAAGACATAGAGGCCGGCGCGAACGTTCGCCGTGCTCGCCCCGGAAACAGGCAGGGCCTCGCTGAGCCTGCCTAATATTCGACCTCGAGCTCCTCGATCTCAGCCGGCTCTTCCCTCGCGGCCGCGATCCATTCTTTCATCTCGCTCATGGCCATGATGGTGTCGGCATAGGCCTTCAACCGGGGCTCGAGCTTGACGTCGTAGGTGACGAAGCGCGTCACCACGGGGGCGTACATCGCATCCGCCATGGTGCGCTTGTCGCCGAACAGGAACGGTCCGCCTGACTTCTCCAGGCAGTCGCGCCAGATGAACCAGACCCGCTCGATATCGGCCTGCGCGCGCGACCAGATCTTGAAGCCGGGGAAATGGCTCTTCAGGTTGACCGGCAGAGAGGCGCGCAACGTGGTGAAGCCGGAATGGATTTCGCCGCAGATCGACCGGCAATGCGCGCGCTGGACGCGGTCATCAGGCAACAGGCCGGCGTCCGGCATCACCTCGTTGAGATATTCGGCGATGGCGAGCGTATCCCAGACGGTGGCGCCGTCGTGCCGCAGGCAGGGCACCAGGATCGAGGACGACAGCAGCAGGATTTCGGCGCGCGCCGACGCGTCGTCCGGCGCTGTGACGATCTCCTCGAACTCGAGCCCGGAAAATTTCGTCAGCAGCCAGCCACGCAGCGACCAGGACGAGTAGTTCTTGCTGCTGATGGTCAGTGTCGCCTTCGCCATAGGGCCCTTCCCTCACGTTTTCCGGCCCAACGAGCAGCAAGCGACGTGCCAATTTGAGGACGTCCGTCCCCGTCTGGCTCCGATATTGCATGACGGCAGCGGACAGGTGGGCGCTTCCGTATGATGTCGATGTATTATCAGGCTTTTCAGAACCAGATGGACCTGACCGCGCCATTGCGGGCCGGCGCCTCGTCCGCCCTGAAATTCCTCAACCTGGTGCCGCAGGGGATGTCGGACCAGGTCGTCGGCCGGCTGTCGGCGGCGCTGGAGCTGATCTCGCGCTCCACCCTGACC
>NZ_JADFUE010000165.1:0-2679 GCF_054967145.1 Bradyrhizobium sp. UFLA06-24 | reverse complement strand
ACGGGTTCGTCAGAACCCGGACTAGGCCCGCGCCAATGAGCGGGGGTTGGCCGTCAAGGCCGCCGCGGAGCGGCGCTTGTCTTGGCCTTTACGGACAGAGGGCCGCAGGCCCTTACTGGGCCTTTCGGGCTTTAGCTTGTTGGCGACGCGCAAGTCGCTTTTTCCAATACTCATCCCGCGCTTGATGAAATGACTGCATTCCGAGATAGATTTGTTGAGTCGCGTTCGCAAAATTCAAAAGATTACGAGTGTGCTCGTAGCTGTCAAATTTTGCATGGGCTCCCCCTATTCGATTCCAGGTGGTTGATATGTAGAGATCCATCATCAATTCGTGCGACGTTAAAAGCAAAATGGGATTGGTTGGCTCCCCGTGCACATTGACGCGCCGTCCCCAGTTTACGAACTTCGTAAGTATTTTCTTCTCCGAGGCGGTAAAATGGTCTCGAAGAACCGAGATCACTACAACTGCATCAGGTAACCGGGTCGCGATTGCCTTTAGCTTAGCGAGATCCTTTGGTTTTATCAGTTCGCCTTTACCGAGCGATTTCGCCTCGCCGATGATGAGAGTGGGTGGACGTCGCCTTTCTGGCAATCGATCGTCGCTGCGCCACGCGACGAAGTCTACTTCACACCTTAACTTGTCGATCGAAAGGTTCATAGCAGTGGAAAATGTCATAACATCAGACCCCGAATGAAAGCGCTCAAGGACGCGCAACGTTAGGAGGGCGCTATACGAACCGCGCCCGTAGTCTGGAACTGAAAAGGGGCCAACTACTCTATAAGTGAAGTTCTGATTGAATTGCCTCAACGTCGCCTGCGGGAAATCATAGGTTTTTAGGCAGCGCTCACAAGTGATGCGATAGTCAATGTCAGTTAAAGTATTCCAGTTTGTCGCACGGCAATGCGGGCAATCCGTTTCCAGTCCAAGTCTGATGACATTGCGCGTGGTGAAATCTTGAAGTGATAATTCTGAAAACGAGCGCTTGGCCCGTCGCATAGAAATAAGGTCAGTCCAATCTTTTAAAGGCGCTGTCCGTAGACCGAAATTTTCTTCAAGCGTGTCGTCGTTATTGCTACGGCGGCGTAAACCACCAGACATTTTATTGAGAAGTTCAATAGTAGAAATGTCAGCGAGATAATGAACCCCCCACAGTCCTCCGACATTTTCCAACATTTGGCGGGCTATATGGCCCGGCTCAGATAGCTGAGCCTTTATGCCCAACCGGCCAAGCGAGCCAACAATCGCAGCATTGGAGCTAAGGAGCGTGACGTACTGATTTAGGTTTTTGTAACGCTGGGCAAATACCCAACCTTCCAAGCCCACGGGGATTTGCTCGCCTCCGTTGCTAAGACGTGGCCAGGTGCGATCAAATGTATTCAACGGTAATACGGCTGCGATATCACGTTTGCTGTAATTCGAAAGATTGAGGACATTGACCCACCGGTGATCACCTTTGCCAAAACGACCGGCAAATTCGGGGACCAAGGGCTTAAACGTTGTCCCGAATTCACGATCCTCTTTGATCGACAGATCTACAAGCTTTTCTCCAGCGGTTATTTTCAAGCGCTGATCGCGGTGTATGTGATCGTCGCGATGTTCAACCCAAATAGCATTACGCCAGTATTTGACTGCTAGCGCCCCTTGGGGAAGACCTGGCTGAAGCGTGCTAATCAAGGCTTCAGCTTTTGTTTTTGGAACTGAGCGCCCAAACTCGATAGTTGCGTTATGCATTACACCATGCGGATTGCCAACGACGGGACGATACTCGTCCTTCAGGACCTTAGATATGTCATTGCTTAGTGTTTCGAACCATTCGATCGGCACAGGCAGGACCGGGTGCGGTTCGAGCCTTAAATTCCATAAATCGATAAGATCTGTCGCACGCGCGGGATCAAACACATAAATAATCAAGTCGTGATGCCAGTATCGCTGCGTGCTGATGCCGTAACGTGTTACGCGGAGTGGTGTTTCGGCACCTTTTAAAAAAACTTTTCGCCAAGCTTCTGGGCTCGGTTTGACTTTTTCGGGACGGTAGACATCAACATAACCTTTCTCGATGTATTTCGAGTCGGGCGATGTCGGATAGACGCCGAACATTGCCTCCGACAGCGCGCTCCCACGCTCCGCGGCGACTAGTACGCTTTCATGCTTGGTCCGAGGGACAAATTGCTGCTCTGTTCTGTAGATGTGCTTTAGTACGTCATGAATGTGCAGACCAAACTCGGGCTCTGCTGACTCCCGGCCTTTCTCAGGTTCTAGGAACTCTTTCAGGGTAATGATCTGCGGATGGATCGTATGCTTTTCGCGGATTGCGCCTAAGCCGGCCTCTTCAAGCAAACCTTCCGTCGCCTCCACGTAGACGTCTGGTTCAAAAAACCGAACATATCCCTTCGCGACCTCTGCACCCTTGAAGCGTTGATAGATTTCGGGCCTCCACTCGTCGGGTGGCCGTTTAAAGACAGGTATTATTGGATTGTAAACTCCACCCCAGGTGCAGGTGCAGGCTCGCATGATCGCGCGCACCGAGACCAAATCCGTGGGCCGAGTGAGAAAGCCAATCCTCGTTGGTCGTAATAGGATTTCCGCTGAGATTTCAGACATGGGCCTATACTGCCCAAGGTCGTGAAACCTTAAAAGCCTGGAGTTGTGATACGGAACTCATCTACCATTTCGAGTGT
>NZ_JADFUE010000164.1:0-2705 GCF_054967145.1 Bradyrhizobium sp. UFLA06-24 | reverse complement strand
GTCCCTCTTCCTGCTCTCACTCTGGCCAACGCTCAACTGTCCAGTTCAGCCCAATTCGGCTTATTAACGATCGACTCGGATCGCAGGCAGCGCGGGCGACTCGCCGCCTTGGCTGACTTCAATCGGGAGCTAGTTCAGTTTCTGCGGAGAAAAATCTCGTGTTCCGAGCCTGGCGGCCCGATACCGGCTGTTTAGTTCACGTCCCCGAGAGTAAGACTTTTATTTGGCTCAGATCCGGATGGGGCAGAAGCTTGTGCAAACCCATTCGCAACTTGAGGTCTTCCGGCGCCCACGGATCTCCCTGCTGCCAGCTCGGGGGCCCATAAAGAGACAAACTTGGCAGCGGCTGGTTGCGCCGCACTTGCGGCGCATAAGGCGAGGATGTTGAGTTGAAGCCGTCCATGTTCCACCCCCTGAACGCTTAAAGCCGACTACAGAAGGTCAGCGACAGGAAACAGCGCGGGCGCGGCCTGGCGCCTACCGACCTGGGGGGCTGGATAAAGGCACTATCCCTGCCGCTCCGCGCTGCCGTTGAGTTTAGCGGAAAGCGTGACTCGGCGCTGACCGTTCTGGATAGATAGCGCTGTCCCTGCCACGTCCCGTTAACCACAACGGCTCTGTATCCGGGCTGGCTTACTGAAAGCTGACGAGACCCGGCAATTCCCAAAACGAAAGCGGCCCGTGTGGGCAAGTTGCAGTCAAGCGTGAGAACGACGTTCCGGCGGCACGCTTGGTACCACGTCAGCCTGAGCATTCGCCAGCTAGCAGCTCCGGTGTCCAGCGCCCGGCCTGCCGGAGGGCCGCAGGCGGTGGCCACCAGAAGGGCCTCTTCCTTGTCGTTGAGTTCGCGCTCTGCCCGGTAGGCGGCTCTTCGCTCTGGTTCTCCGCCAGGTTGCCTTCGACAAAAACGTCGAAGGGTGGGAGACCGCCAAGTGGCCGACGCCCAGGCTTGTGGCGATCACGTCATCACTCATCCCGGCATCGGCCGCCAACCGGATCTGCGCCCCCTTGAGCGGACAGCGGTTGCCTGCCTCCGCCTAAGAAAAGCTCTATTCGACAAAAAGAGAGGTATCTATGGCAAACGAATCTTAGATAACTCGCGGCATCTTGAGTTCAGAGCAATCGTGGGATTTGGCGGGTGAGCTGAAGCCACTAAAGCGACCCACACCCTCGTCAGTGGGCGACATATGCCCTCGGCTCTGGAGGAAGTAGCTGCGATCGGGCTCTTATCGCAAGCTCAGTGAAGCGCCTGCCTTCCCGCGGGTGATGGCTGTGGCTTGAGATGATCCAATATCTTCGAGCCGGCGCTGAACGACCTCGACCAGAATTTCTCCAGAAAATCCAGGTGACACCGCAACAGCTCCGAGGAAGTTTTGGAGTCCGCGATATCCTTCAGAAAGGTGGCCTGATCGTGCAGGGAGGAAGCCGCCAAACCTAGTCCGTCCTTCAGGGCCGCAGCGAACAGGTTGCTTGTCGCTTCAATCGAGCTCTGCCATTCCCGAAAAGTAAATGGACTAGGCGATGCGGCTGTCGTAGATTTCCCAGCGCCATCGGCGGAAGCGCCAGATATCAGAGCCGGGTCGTGCCCGACATGTGGCCGCCGCTCGCGTTTCTCGTCTTCGCTTGCATTCGGTGCCATTCGAGATCTCCTAGCTTGAAGGGCTTATAACGTACTAAGTTGTTCGCCGCTCATTTCGATCATCCCCTACAAGGTACCACAATTGCCAACACGCGATACCTACCTCATTTGGTAACGTGGCAGCAAAGGAGGCAGTGAACGCGATACGGCCAGAGCCCATAGGCTGTAAAGCGCGCGTCCGTGTGCTGTCGCTTTGCCCACCGGTGCCGGCCCAGAGGCTGAGAACTGGGGCGATCGGATGGAGGATGGTGCCGGCTGCGCGTAGATGGCTGGCGGCGGCAAAGTCGGTGAGCGCACGTACATGGAGCAGCAATCAACATTCAATAATTGTTTAAGATTCTCCAAGCCGCTGGAACGGGCGATCGCTTCTACCCTGCTTCGAAGGCTTCACTGGCAGCCTGCTCGGCCTGTTGACGGCCCTGCCCTCTGAGCCAACGAGCGCTTCTGGACGGGCCACATGAAAGCGACTTTGAATCGCGGTGGATGCCCTCGACGGCTGGAAGCCGATTCGGCCGGCTGGCGTATATGATCTATTAGAACCATCTCGGCGGCTCGCGCAACCAGGCGACCGCCAGGCACTTAACCGCCGCGGCACCGCTATACGGGATCATCCAGAGGTTCTTGCCGACCGAATGCGAAATCCATGCTTCGATACGACGAGCTAACTGCCGGCGCAAACTTGCGATGTTCGGCGAAGCTTGTCCGGTGTCAGCTAGCGGGTTGGGTTAGGTGAAGCAATAGACGTTGCAAGCACCCCGCGCGGGAAAACGGCGTTGATGGACAATGGCGGCAATACCCTTGCGTCTCGAGTTTAGCTGGAGGCTTGCTTTTTCTCTCGCACGCAGGCTTACGTCCTGTGGCTCTCGAACGTGTGCGGCGCAATGTGGCACTCGGGCCGATCTTGAGACGTATAAACGCTGTGATCGTATGAACTTGTAGCAGCGCGGCTCGAGATAGACGACCAGAGACATGCTCCAGATGGCACCGTCCCTAGTACCCGGAATCAGAGCTGAGTGATACGGCGGCCTTTGAAACGGCGTTGACGGACCTTTTTCTTGGTCCAGAC
>NZ_JADFUE010000163.1:0-2782 GCF_054967145.1 Bradyrhizobium sp. UFLA06-24 | reverse complement strand
TGAAGCCGTAGTCGGCGAATTTCGCCAAGAGCTCGAAGATGGTCTCGGCCTGCCCCTTCGGCACGCCGTTCTTCACCGCGCCCGCAACGAAGATGTCGCGCTGCTTGTCCATCTCGGCGCGGATCTTCTTGCCCATGGCGCGACGCAACAGGTCGGCGTCGCCGAGCGAATAGCCCGACATCACCTGCGCGATCTGCATCACCTGCTCCTGGTAGATGATGACGCCGAAGGTCTCCTTCAGGATCGGCTCGAGCACGGGATGCAGATATTCCGGCTCCTCGTCGCCATGCTTGCGCGCGCAATAGGTCGGGATGTTCGCCATCGGGCCCGGTCGATACAGCGCCACCAGCGCGATGATGTCCTCGAACCGGTCGGGGCGCATGTCGATCAGCGCGCGCCGCATGCCCTGGCTTTCAACCTGGAACACGCCGACGACGTCGCCCCGCGCCAGCATCTGATAGCTCTCGGCATCGTCGATCGGCAGCGTGGCGAGATCGACATCGATGCCGCGCGGCTTCAAGAGCTTCACCGCGACATCGAGCACGGTGAGCGTCTTCAGGCCGAGAAAGTCGAACTTGACGAGGCCCGCCGGCTCGACCCATTTCATGTTGAACTGGGTCACCGGCATGTCGGATTTGGGATCGCGATAGAGCGGCACGAGCTCGCTCAGGGGACGATCGCCGATCACGATGCCGGCCGCATGGGTCGAGGCGTGCCGCGTCAGGCCCTCGAGACGCTGCGCGATGTCGAAGGCGCGCGCCACGATCGGGTCTTCGTCGCGGAATGCCTGCAGCTTCGGTTCGCTCTCGATCGCCGCGGCCAGCGTCACTGGCGCCGCCGGATTCTGCGGCACCAGCTTGGTCAGCTTGTCGACCTGGCCATAGGGCATCTGCAGCACGCGGCCGACGTCGCGCAGCACGCCGCGCGCCTGCAGCGTACCGAAGGTGATGATCTGCGCGACCTGGTCGCGGCCGTACCGCTCCTGGACGTACCTGATCACCTCGCCGCGGCGGTCCTGGCAGAAGTCGATGTCGAAGTCCGGCATCGAGACGCGCTCGGGATTGAGGAAGCGCTCGAAGAGCAGGCCGAACTTGATCGGATCGAGGTCGGTGATGGTCAGCGCCCAGGCGACTAGCGAGCCGGCGCCGGAGCCGCGGCCCGGTCCGACCGGAATGCCCTGGCTCTTCGCCCATTTGATGAAGTCGGACACGATCAGGAAGTAGCCCGCGTACTTCATCCGCATGATGACGTCGAGCTCGAAGGCCAGGCGCTTGTTGTAGTCCTCTTCGCTCATGCCTTGCGACAGCCCGTGCACGCGCAGGCGATTGGCGAGCCCCTCCTCGGCCTGCCGTTTCAACTCGGCCGCCTCGACCGCGGCCGCATCGGAACTGCCGGCCGCACCGACCGTGAAGAACGGCAGGATCGGCTTGCGCGTCAGCGGGCGGAACGAGCAACGTTCGGCGATCTCGACCGTCGAGGCCAGCGCCTCCGGAATGTCGGCGAACAGCACCGCCATCTCGGCGCGGGTCTTGAAGCGGTGATCGGGCGTGAGCTGCTCGCGCTCGGTCTCGGCGATCAGCCGGCCGCCCGCGATGCAGAGCAGCGCGTCGTGGGCCTCGTAATCGTCGGTCGCGGCGAAATACGGCTCGTTGGTGGCGACCAGCGGCAGGCCCTTCGCATAGGCGAGGTCGATCAGCCCGCTCTCGATCCGACGTTCCTTGTCGGTGTTGTGGCGCTGTAGCTCGACATAGAGGCGGTCGCCGAACAGGCCGGCGAGACGCTCGCAGCGCGCGGCCGCAACCTCGGCCTGCCCGCTCGCAAGCGCCAGCGAGACCGGCCCGTCGGGGCCGCCGGTCAGCGCTATCAGCCCTTCCGTCTCGCCGTCGAACCAGTCGAATTTGATGAACGGCGCATGGCTGTCAGGGGATTCGAGGAAGGCGCGGGAATTCAGTCGCATCAGGCTGCGATAGCCCCGCTCCTGGGCGGCCAGCAGCACCACGCGCGAGGGCGCCAGCGCGTTGCGCGCGTTGGGATCCTGGTCGCCGAAATCGACCGCGAGTTCCAGGCCCACGATCGGCTGGATGCCGGACCCCGCCATCTTGTCGGAGAATTCGAGTGCACCGAACAGATTGTCGGTGTCGGTCAGCGCCAGCGCCGGCTGGTGGTCCTTCTTGGCAAGCTCGGCGAGCTTGGCGATCTTGATGGAGCCCTTCAGCAGCGAATAGGCCGAATGAACGTGAAGGTGGACAAATCCGGCGCTCGGCATGGTCGCGTGACGGCCTCTTGCAGATGAATTGGAGCGGTCGCCGGCGTCCGGAGCGTCATTCTCTCGCCCAGCCGACTCGCCTGACAATGGTGGGGACTCGCCGCGCCAGAGTCCACGCCGGAGCGGCCGCTTCGCCGCCTCATCCTGCTTTTCCCCAAGGAGGTCTTGAGACTCAGGTCTCGAGGCTCACGCCTCGGGGCTCAGCTGGCTAGAGTTGCGGGATGACCTGGGCCCAGATCGCGATCATTCCGACGAACAGCGCGATCGACGTCAGTGCAGCGGCTTCTTCCACGAAAATCCTGAACATGGCTTGCTCCATCACCAGAACGTATGAAGAACATTGTTCTCATTTCGTTCTCAGGAGTCAAGCAATCCAGGTCCTTTCAAAAAGAAATGGTTAACCTGCTGAATTCACGCAATAAAAAAGCCCCGGCGCAAGGCCGGGGCTTTCAGACCGCTGACAAAGTCCTCGCCATTGGCGGGGACTTTTGATTCATTGAGGGATGCTTCGCAAAC
>NZ_JADFUE010000162.1:0-2803 GCF_054967145.1 Bradyrhizobium sp. UFLA06-24 | reverse complement strand
GGGCCTATACTGCCCAAGGTCGTGAAACCTTAAAAGCCTGGAGTTGTGATACGGAACTCATCTACCATTTCGAGTGTTGAACGAAATTCTTCTTTAGATTCAATGCAGAGAGTTCTATAAGTGTCCAAGAACCACAGCCAGTTTCAGGCGCTCTCCAGCGGCTACAGCCATTTCCGGGCGCCATCGCCCCTGCAGCGCATTTGACCAGCCATTCCTCGCGACGGTTTGCCTCATCCATCATCAGTCGGATCGGACCGCATCCGATCGTCCTTGGGACGTTCAACCCAAGGAGATCCCAATGCCCTATGTCGATGGTTTTGTGCTCGCCGTGCCGAAGGACAAGATCGAGGCCTACAAGGCGCTGGCACGAACGGCGTGTTCGGTGTGGATGGAGCATGGCGCGCTCGATTATGTCGAGTGCATCGGCGACGACGTTCCCTATGGCCAGCTCACGTCTTTTCCCCGCGCGGTGATGGCCACGGAGGACGAGGTCGTGGTGTTCTCCTGGATCGTCTATCGCGACCGGCAGAGCCGCGACGCCGTCAATGCCAAGGTGATGGCTGATGCGAGGCTCAAAGGCTCAGACATGCCGTTCGACGGCAAGCGCATGATCTATGGCGGCTTCACGGCGCTGCTGCGCGCGGATGAGATCGTCCGCTGAGTGCACGCTTCGTCCGCCTGCGCGACTGGCTCACCTCCGAGTTGCTGCATCCAGCCCAATCGAGGAACGCTATGCTGACTGTCTATGGCGAAGGTCGTGGCTTTCGTGTTGTTTGGCTGCTGGAGGAGTTGGGATTGGCTTACCGGCTGCGCCCGATCGATCTGCTCGCCGTCGAGGAAGATCGCGATTTCCTTGCGATCAACCCCGCCGGATTCATTCCCGCGCTCCAGGATGGCGAGACGATCATGGTCGAATCCATCGCCATTCTCGAGTACCTGCTCGCCCGCTACGGCTCGTGTTCGCTTAGCGTCGCCCCTGATGATCCCGCCTTCGCCCCTTATTTGCAATTCCTCCATCTGGGCGAGGCCGGGCTCGCCGGGCCGATGAACGCCGTCTTGGTCGGCCGTCAATTCGCGCCTGAAGCCGAGCGAGAGGCCCGCGTGACCCGCTGGGCCGACGAGACCTTTCAGAGCCGGCTGGGTTTGGTGATCCGGCGCCTCGCGGATTGCCCCTATCTGGCCGGCGACCGGTTCACCGCTGCCGAAATCTCGGTGAGCTATGCCCTGCTGCTCGGCCTGCGAACCGGCAACTACGTTCCCGGGCCTGCGGAGCGGGACTATCTTGTCCGCACGACGGCTCGCCCTGCCTATGCCCGAGCGATGGAGAACTGCCCGGCCACCAAGGTCTGGGCGGCGAGATCACCGGGACTGTAACACTCGCTTTATCGGGGCGGCCAAGCGCTTGGACCGAGCTCCGCCTGAAGCAGCAGCAGCAGGCAGCCCGAGAGCCGCGTCTCCATCTCTTTCGATCGGAGCGACAGCGGTCCGGGGTCGTTGAGGATCGCGTTCACCAGCGTGCCGAGCACGACCTGCAGGCCGAACGCGATCGCGCGGGTCTTGGCGGCCGTGCGGCCCTTGCCCATGGCCGGGAGCAGGAGAGGGGTGGCACGTTCGGTCGTGGTCTTGGCCAGCGCCTTGAACGGTGTCCATTTGTCCGGACGGGTGTCATCATGCTGGAGGGCGGCGCGGAGCACGCCTTCATGCTCGCGCATCCAGGCGATGATGCCGTCGACGACGATGCCGCAGAGCTTGTCGAGATCGGCGTCGGCGGAGGGGCGCCTGATCTCGCCGAGCCGCTGCTCGCCGTCGCGCGCGGCCAGGGCGATCAGCGCGTTGAAATAGGCCTCCTTGCTCTCGAAGCGGCTGTAGAAGGCGCCGACGGTGACATCGACTTCGGCGCAGAGCGCCTCGATCGAGAGCTCGCCAAGGCTTCGTGTCCGCAGCATGTCGGCGCCGGCCCGCAGCAGCGCCAGCGTCGTCTCGCGGCTGCGTTTCTGGCGTGACGGCGCCACGCCCGGCAGGTCGAAATCGCGAGAGCCGGGCTTCTCGGACGAGGGCCGCGTTCGTGCTTGCATCAGCGTAGAAACATAATCATAATTCGGATTATAATTTAGAATAAGGCGAGCCGCGGGTCAACCGTGACGGCCGGCATAGGGAGCAACAGATGAGCGCAGGCAGCGGCACGCCGTTCCGCGGGACCGTCGGCAGGACGGTTGCGGAGTCAAAACCCTGGTGGCCCGAGGCCGTGAAGCCGCCTGCGGGCGCGCCGAACATTCTCATCGTGCTGTTCGACGACGTCGGCTTCTCCGATTTCGGCTGCTATGGGTCTTCGATCAAAACGCCGACCATCGACCGGCTCGCCGCGGAAGGCTTGCGCTATTCCGGCTTCCACACCACCGCGATGTGCTCGACGACGCGCGCTGCATTGCTCACCGGGTGCAACCACCATTCGGTCGGTGTCGGGTGCCTTGCCAATTTCGATTCCGGCTACCCCGGCTATCGCGGCAAGATCGCTCGCGAGGCGGGGACGCTCGCCGAAATGCTGCGGGTCCACGGCTATCGCAACTACATGGTCGGCAAATGGCACGTCACGCCGCTGACCGAGAGCGGCGCCACCGGCCCGTTCGACGGCTGGCCTCTCGGCCGCGGCTTCGATCGCTTTTACGGCTTCCTCGACGCCGAGACCGACCAATATGCGCCCGAGCTTGTTTCCGACAACACGCATATCGATCCTCCGGGCACTTACGCCGATGGCTATCATCTGACCGAGGATCTGATCGATCAGGCCATCCGCTTCATCGGC
>NZ_JADFUE010000161.1:0-3093 GCF_054967145.1 Bradyrhizobium sp. UFLA06-24 | reverse complement strand
CGGCGAAGCCGGCAGCGCGCCGCGGTTTGGCGCCGCGGTGCGGGCTGGCTCCGTGACCTTGCGCGATGCCACCTGTCCCGCCATTCACGCCGGGCTGTTGGCGGCGCAGCACGGCGTGCCCTTCATGCCGATCGCCGGCATCATCGGCAGCGACCTCCTCGAGGTGCGTCCCGACTGGAAGGTGATCGACAGCCCGGTCGGCGAGGCGCGCAAGGTCGTCGTGGTGCCGGCCATCACGCCCGACGTTGCACTGTTCCACGCGCCGGAGGCCGATCGCGCGGGAAACGTGCGGATCGGCCGCTTCCGCGAGCTTGCCACCATGGCCTATGCGGCCAGGAGGACGCTGGTCACGGTCGAACGCATCGTCGAGCGCAATCTGCTGGAGACGGAGGACTCCGCCGCCGGCGTGCTGCCGTCGCTCTATGTCGATGCCATCGCGGTCGCCGAGCACGGCGCCTGGCCGCTGGCGCTGTGGGACGAATATCCGGCCGACGAGGCCGAGATCGCGCGTTACGCGGCGATGGCACGCAGCGAGGATGGCTTTCGCGCCTATCTCTCGACCTTCCTGACGCATCGCAAGCAGGTGGCCTGATGTCGTCCGATCACGAACGTCGCGAGATCCTGATCGCCGCCATCGCCGATCTGCTCGACGGCATCCGTCATGTCGCTGTCGGCGCCTCGTCCCCGATCCCCGCGGCCGGCGCGATGCTGCTGCGCGCCCGCAACGAGCGTGACGGCAAGCCGCCCGTGCGCATCTCGATCCTGGGATCGCAGGCGCACAACTTCTTCACCAATGGCGGCATCGAGCTGTTCGACTGCGCCGCGCAGGGCCGCGTCGACGCCTTCTTCCTCGGCGGCGGCCAGATCGACGGCGAAGGCAACATCAACCTGGTCGGCACTGGCGACTATCCAAAGACCGACGTGCGCTGGCCCGGCTCGTTCGGTTCGGCCTACCTCTATCATCTCGTGCCGCGCGTCATCCTGTTTCGCGACGAGCATTCGCGGCGCGTGTTCGTGCCGAAGGTCGATTTCGTCAGCGCCCGGGCAATCACGCCGGGAGTCCCACGCCGGGGCGGCCCCTATGCGCTGCTGACCAACATGGCGCTGTTCGACTTCGACCGCGAGGCAGGTGGCTTTGCCCTGCGCTCGGTGCATCCGCCGTTCACGCCGGCCGACATCAGGGAGAACACCGGCTTCGACTATGCCGAGCCGGACGTTGTCCGCGCAACGCCGCGGCCGGATGCCGCAACGCTGGCGCTGCTGCGCGGGCGGGTTTTCGACGAGCTCGCCGAGACTTATCCGGCCTTTGCGCGGATCATGAAGCAGGCGGCGTGATCGCACCGTTCTTTGCCACGAAAAAAACATTGGCCTGGCGGCAAGTGCGGCCGGATGGACGGGGCGGTCTAAGCGAATCGCCGATGGGTGGCACGGTGGTATTCCAGTCTGGTTTGGCAACGCAAACGGGATCGCAACCATCTTGCGATTCGATGGTTATTGGGCGGAACTTCCGCCCGTCCGTCGCCCCCTGGCACATGAGCCTGACGATGCGCCTCCGCCGACCGGTCCTGGCTGCCATCCTCGTCGCTCTCGCAAGCCCTTGTTTTGCCGAGTCTTCCACTGCGATTCCGGTGAACAATCCGCCGGCCCAGCAGCATTCCTTCATCGATCTGCTGGCGCTGATGTCAGGCCATTGCAAGACACTGAAGGTGGCCGGGCGCACCTTTGCCTGCAAGACCGTGGCCTATGCCCATGGCGACAAGGGCCGCGTCAACTTCGCGGTCGCGGTCGACGATCCCAGCGACGAGCACCACGTGGTGTCGTTCTCCGGCGAGAACGGCAGGCGGGCCGATGACAATTCCTACGAGTTGCCGATCGACCGCATGCTGCTCAACTCCAAGGACCGCCCCAAGGTCGACGGCCTTCCCGTCCCCGCCGAGCAGACCTCCACGGGCGTCTGCCGCCAGACCGGCAATTTCGCCGCCAAGAAGGTGAAGGACGTCACCTGCTCGGCGACCGACAACGAAGGCCGGACGTACGAACTGCTGTTCGTCTCCGACGGTACGCCGGTGAGCGTGCGCCGCATCCGGCAGTCGTCGCCGTCGATCCAGGATCCGTTCAAGTAGCGGGCCTCACGCGAACGCCTTCTCCAGCGTCGCGAAGATCACGCCGAGCGACTTGTCGTGGCGGGTCACGGCCGGCACCGGGCGATCGATGTTCATCAGCTGATAGACTGCCATCTGCGCCGCGCGTACCGAATACTCGACGGTGAAGACGACGTCGTCCGGAATCTCCACGAACTGGCTGACGAAGGCGAGGTTCACCGAGTTCGCCGGCACCGGCAACGGCCGGTCTGTGATGCTGCGCGGCATGAACATGCTGGTGATGTAGGGCATGCGGCAGGGGATGCAGATCGCATCGTCGAACACGGCGCGATCGAAATTCAGATGGCCGCACAGCTCGGTCAAAATGTCGGCGCCGCCGCAATCCGACATTGGCTTGGCGACGAAATTGCCGACGCGATCGGGATGCAGCGCGTAGCCCCAGAACACCTGGACGTTCTTCGGCTGGCCGGTGAAATGCGGCTGGTGATACAGCACGACCGACATCAGCCAGTTGGAATCCTTGAATGTCACGAGCCCGCCGGTCCCGGCCTTGTTGCCGGAGAATGCCTCCATCCGGTCGAAGAAGCGCGGATCACGGCAGGTCACCGTGAAGGACAGCCAGTAGGATTCGGGGATCGAGTTGTTGAAGACCGACGGATTGCCGAATTCGGGACGCCCCTTTGCGATCGTCTCCCACAGTGCCCAGCCCTGGCTGTCGTCCTTCGTCAGGTGCGGGGCGGGCTCGGTCATGGTGCCGAGGCTCGAGGCATCCGTCATCGAACCGTTCTGGAAGAACACGAGGTCGCCGTCCTCGAGGCGGACGTTGGCAGTGCGGCCGTCGCGGTCGAGCACGAGCTGGCGCACCCGCAGCTTCTCTCCCTCCGGCTCGAATGCCATGTCGGTGACGCGCGTTCCGCGCACGAACTGCACGCCCTGCCGCTTCAGCCAGTCCTCGAGCGGCCGCACGATCGCGTCATACTGATTGTAGACC
>NZ_JADFUE010000160.1:0-3121 GCF_054967145.1 Bradyrhizobium sp. UFLA06-24 | reverse complement strand
CAAGCGCGTTGCAAAGTACGGGTCGTCAGGCGGTGAAAAGCCGAAGGCAATCCTGTGCGCCTCGTCAGACAAGATGTGCGGCCGCATCAATCGGGCCCAAATGCCGCACTCTCACGAATAGGACGGGCTAGTGCGGATGTCGGATGAGGAACACGTCTTCCTGCTGACCCAGCATCACATCGTCTCGGACGGCGGTCGATTGGGCGTGCTGGTGCATGAACTCAGTCGGCTTTACCGGGCGTTCGAGGCTGGACAGGACGATCCTTTGCCGCCGTTGGCGATCCAGTATCCGGATTATGCCGCCTGGCAACGGCAGTGGCTGTCGGGGAACGGCTGCAGAAGCAGGCGAAGTATTGGCGCAACGCCCTGTCAGGCACGGCCCGTCTTGTCTTGCCGACGGACCGTGCGCGGCCGGCCCAGCAGTCGTTTGCCGGGGGCCAGTGTTCCTGTTGTCATCGATGCGGATCTGACGCGGGACTTGAAGCGGCTGAGCCGGCAGCATGGCACGAAGTTGTTCCTGACGGTGCTGGCGGGCTGGGCGGCGGTGCTGTCGCGTCTGTCGGGGCAGGACGACCCTCCCCATCCGCTGCCAACAGAACTATCCGGGCCCGCTTTTCACGCTCCGGAAGCTGACTGAAACGGAGAGCGGCTTCGAACAAGAAAGTCTCAGCCAAGGGCGCGCAGAAAAGCTGGCGCCGTCTCGATGGCCATAACCAGTTCTTGGTGTTGCACGCCGGAAAGGATTGACAATTCTGTTTTAGAAAGTCGGTCTGACGCTCAATAACCCCGGTGATGACGCAAACGCGCCCGATGGACCTACCAAAAATGGTCGGCCGTACTGTTACAGGAACAGGGATATACTGTCGCTCTCAACGGAGTGAGATCTGTGCCTACACGATTAGATGTCATCGAACGGGGTTTAGCCGGAAGTATTTTCCGGTTCAAGGTTGAGCAAGAGAAGCCGTGTGTAAGGCGGAGTGTCTTGACAGATCGGGAGTAGATATAGTCTATATTGAGACTACCTCATGACATTCAAGACGGGATCGAGGTCATCGCCAAGCCGACCGACCGTCAGCCCACAACCGCCGCCGCCTGACCGGCCCCGGCGGTCACCAAAATTCGGCGATAGCTCGCGACTCGGTCCTGCAGGTAGTACTATTCAGTGTCCCCATCACAGGAATGAGAAGCGACTATGACCTCGGACGTAATCTGTTCTTTCTGTAGAATGGAGGCGCAGCATGTTCTTGCGATCGTCACCGCTCCTGACGGAGCAGCTGCTATTTGTGATGAATGCGTTCAAGTGTGCGTTCAAGCTATCGCAGCTCGTTCACCTGAATGGTTGGAGAAGCATCGACGGTTCGTCGGGGAGCTAGGGAGCAGCGGCGGCTTTCAGCGGGAATAATCGATCAGTTTGAAGACCATCGCAAGCGCAGTCATGTTCGACAGGCAACCCTTGGATCGGATGGTGCGGTGGCGCACGGTAGCGAAGGTGCTTTCGAAGGGGCGTTTTGGTCGGGAAGCGCTTGCAGTATGGTCACCAACTCTTGGACCGTCATCGCGCCCACCGTGGTTTCGGGCGGTCACACGAGCAAGGCGAGTACTGTCAGCACGACCGGCACTAAGCTGCGCAATTGCGAATGACGACGGATGGGACTGCTCCAGGCCCACCTCATTCATACCGCTCTAGCCGAACAGCCGCATCAGCAACGCCTTGCCGACCGGCGCCGCGCGCACGCTGCGGAAGGCGCGGACATATTCGCCGGCATAGAATGCGCGGACGACATTGATCCGCGTCGCAACCGCGTCCTCGAAACGGACGCCGAAGCCGTCGCGAGTGCGGCGGACAACGGTCGCGCTCACGTTCTGGCCATAGACATTGCACTTGATCGAGGCGCCGATTGGCGGCGGGGCGGGATCGATGAAGCGCGCGCCCGAAATCGAGATGTCGGCCATCCGCACCAGCCGCGGCTCGGCGCCTTCGTGAACTAGGATCGGCTCGTCGCGTTCGAAACGCTCGGCCTTGCGGCGCCGCGGCTGCTCGATGCAGATGAAGCGCACGATCGCGAGCACGACGCAATTGTACAGAACCATAGGGTTGGGCCTCAGAAATCCAAGCGAGATAGTATCAGTGGCCATCAATGGGCCAGCGTATAACGGCCCCGTTCGGTGGGACGGTGCTCCCATGTCGAAGGGGCACCCCAAAAGCACATTGGCCGTTCAGGATTACGGTTTCTGAACCCCGCCCGCACTGACAATTCAGGGGCCGGTCAATGAATCAGGCACAGCAGCAGAAGCCCTCTCCTGAAGACAAAGTTTCCGTCACCAAGGATAAGGACGCGGGCGCATGCGGATTGCAGCGCGATTTGCAGGATCGGTTGCAGCCGGCGCACGACGAGCCGGTGAGCGAGCCCGTCAGCGATAGTGCTCCCCATCCCGAAGCACCTGCAGGCTCGGGCCGGTGGGTTCGCCGCCTGCTCAAGGTCGGCATTGGTCTTGCGATCGTGGCCGTCTTCGGATGGTTGCCGCTGAAGGCCGTGCTGCAGACCTCGAGCGTCGAGGCCGTGGTCAATGCCAGGATCGCGACGTTGCGCTCGCCGATCGACGGCACCCGTGAGCGCGAAGCCGCCGCAAGACTCGACGCAACTCAGCGTGGTCCATGAGGGCGACGCGATCCTTCATGTCGTCAACGCGCGTGGCGATCGCGTGCGGCTCGACGATCTTCGGCGGCAGATGTCGCGGCAGGAGAACGAGCGCCCGAGCCTTGCCGCTAAGCTGGCGCCGCCGAGACCGCGCAACAGGGCCTCGCCCGCCAGGCGGGCCAGTTCCGCGATGGCCGCATCCTTCAGCTCGAGGCGCGCATCGCCGAAATCCAGTCGGCGATCGAGGCCGCGGCCGCGCGACGGGAAGAGGCGGCGGCCGCTGTGGAGCGGGCCTCGTCCCTGATCAAATCGGGCAGCGTCTCGACGGTCGAGATGGCCCGCCTGACGCGTGAGCAGGCAATCGCCCAGCAGACCGAGATCGGCGCCCGCCGCCGGCTCGACGCAGGGCATCGTCAACTTAATCGACCGCCGAGCCGAAGGAGGCGATTCTCAGAGGTCGAGAGTCGGCGATAGCGCTTGTC
>NZ_JADFUE010000015.1:0-135711 GCF_054967145.1 Bradyrhizobium sp. UFLA06-24 | reverse complement strand
CCGCACCGTTCCAATGTGTGAAATCGACTGAAAAAGCTCTTGCCTCGCGGGCCGTTCCACATATGGGGGCAAGGTCAAAGGTCACTGAGCAGCTCTTTGGCTTTGGCAAGCTGGGTTCCGCGGATCACTCCCCGGCTTTTTTGGGGGATGAAGCTGCGTTTGTCGCTTATTGCCGCCCAGACAGTGACAGACCTCTCCGTCCCAGCTCGGTTTTTCGATCCGGAAAAAACCTCCAGGCCGGGGCCGGTCCACTCCGGCGCGTCGAAGTTCCGCGCGGCGCCGAGTGCGTCCAGCGGATTGGGTTCCGTATTCTTCCGGCGTGTTTCCCTCCGAGCGCAGGTTGTTGCCGAAGTCTGCGAGCTGGGTTTACAGTCTCCCCGTGTGCCGTTTGCACATGATATTTGAGATTTCGGCATCTGCGATTCACATATGTACTCGCGGGTCACTGCAGTTCAGTCAATCTTGAGAACTCATTTTGTAACGCATTTGGAACGACATGTGGTGTAAAGCAATAGTCTCAGCTTACGTTCGCTTAAGGAACCAGCAGGCGCTTGAAGATATGAGGGGCCTTCGGCGCGAATTGCTCGAGTCCGCGTCCGGCTCCGCAAGCAAGCACGTTCACGCAGATCTCCGATTGATCAAGGATGGGTTGGAACAGCTCCGCCGTCGCAAACTTTGAGGCCGGCACCGAATTCGCTGCCGCGGCCCTGCCGCTCCGGCATTGAGCGCCGTGATCGCTTGCTCCAACGCGCGCTTAGCGCCGATGTACAGATCCAACAGGTCGGTGGGGCGATGCCGTTGATGTTGCATATCAGCGCTCCTTTTGAGCGTGCTCGGCCTCGACCGCGCGGAGCAAGGCGGCAAGACAGGGATATTCCACGCCATCGCGCGCGTAGCGGTTGACGCGCTCGACATATCGGGCCGATCCGTCGGACTTGCCGCGCCAGCTGAACAGCAGCACGGCGCTGTTGTGCTGGCGCAGAACGTGGCCGGCGCCACTACCGAAATACTTGCTCATGGCGTGGCGCTTCATGGCCGGCCTCCAGCTTCCCCAGCTCCGACTCGTCCATTCCCGGATGAGCGTCCCGGACCGGGACGTTCCTATTGTAGGCGAAGAGGGATTCGGCGGGGGTGAACAGCTTCACACTTCTTGGTTTTCAGGCGGGTTGAATAGGCTGACCGCTGCACAGTTCGGGAGCCTTCCATGGAAACAGAGCTCACCGTCCAGCATGCCCCGCTGCCCGGGCCTCGGGAGCGCGAGCTCCGGGCTGCGCAGTACGTCCGGATGTCGACGGATCGGCAGCGAGAACTCTAGCCAAAAATGGTCCAGTTTGCCGGCCTCAGATATCAGAAGAAGGAGGACAGATGAAGCGAGCAAGGTTCACGGAAGAGCAGGTTATCGCGGTATTAAAGGACCATAGGCTGGGGCGAAGACAGCCGACCTGGCTCGCAAGCAGGGTGTTTCCGAGGCGACGATCTACAATTGGCAGGCCAAATTCGGCGGCATGGAGGTTTCCGAGGCGAAGCGGCTGAGGGCCTTGGAAGAGGCAGGTTGCGCAACAAAGTAAACAGCTGCTCGCGCACAGTCATCGCGTGATCTTCTCACATATTTATGGGGGGCGCTGGCAAACCACTGAAATGGTTCCGGTACCAGGCATTCGCGCTAGCTCACATTGAAAGCATTGAGCCCAACCATACGGGCGACTTGAAACGGATTGAATTACGGCTACGCTCTTAGGTGGCGCGTTTAATATTGTGCACTTCCCTACAGAAGTGTTCCGGGTTTGTCGATATCTTGTACGCGGCGATCGCAGAGTTTTCCTCCGAATGACCCGACTTCTTTGCATCGCTCGGCGAATAGCTTGCCGACGTATGTCCCGCTGGGACGGCTGACAAGGCCTGATGCGAACGTTCAGCACGAACTGCACCGTTGCCTGCAGAGAATGCGCGCTTGCAAGGCACAGGTGCGAGATTGTCCGCGACGAAGCTGCGATCGAATGGCCGTCGTTAGCGACGTCTTGCGGCTTGAAAACAACACCCCGCGCCCTTGTTCGTCGTGACTCCGTGTGAAAACGCAAAAAGCCGGCGCCGCCGCTGCTCTAGTCTGAGGGGCTCAGCTAATTAGCTGATTTTGGAAGGAGCCGAGCAGATGGCTGAAGTTGCCGATGAGAATGAAGTTGTTGATTTTGCGAAAGAAACGCGTGTCGTGGTGTTGAACACGAAGACAAACCGCGACGTGACCTTTAAGGTTTCGTGGGCGACCACGCTGCAGGCTGTATGGGACGCTTCTTACGGCAAGTTTAATCCGGCGGAGCACAAGGACGCTGACGACAAGTTCCAGTGCCAACACGCCGGCGCCGACCTGACGCCCTATCTCGGGCTCACGCTGCGGCAGGCCCAAGAGCAGCATATCTGTCCGGCACGCAAGTATCAGATCGTCGGTGGCACCGGCGGGGCGTGATGGCCAATGCCAACGAGACACCTGTCCCAGATCCTGCTCGTGGCGGCGAGGCGCTCGAGCGGGATCTTCCTCTCGCTCTGAAGGGACGGACTTTGGAAGAGGCCGGCTGGTGCAGAATCGACGCCTTAACCCTGTGCGTGCCGCTCTGGAGCCCGAGTGCCGACTTCTTCCTGCTGCGACTTCAATTTCACTGCTATCCCGAATGGCCACCGAGCGCGCAATTCGTGAACCCGATTACGAAGGACTACAAGCTGGGCGACGATGATCGGTGGCTTCCCAACATCGAGGCGCCGCACCTTAGGGTGCATCCAAATTACAACGACCAAAAGCGGCAGCTCATCTGCAACTCCACGACGCTGGAGTTCTACGACTTGCGCCACTCGGTAGAGGCGCGGCATGTCTGGGACCCTGAGCGCCACAATTTCAACCACACCTTGTTCACCATCACCGAGGCCATGCGGCTCTACTACAGGGGCCGTCAGGGGTAACCGCATGAGCAATTTCGATCAGGACGACCAGATACGCCGATCGCCGCCGCAGCAGCCCTATCAAGCCAATTCCGCTATCCTCTACGCGCCCAAGAATGCCCTCGAACAAACGGTCGGGGTGCTGCAAGGGGCCGGGCGCGTCGAGACGTGCTGCTTCTGGTACGGTCGCGATCTGCCTGGAGGGTGCGGGCGCGTGGAAGCCGTTGTTGTGCCCCCACAGCGCGGCACGTGGGGCAATTACGACGTCACCGGCGAGGCAATGGCGGCGGTGTCGGCGGCCACCCGAGCAAAGCGCTGGGTCGCGCTCGCTCAGGTGCATTCGCATCCGGGCGACTGGGTCGAGCATTCCCGATACGACGACGCCCGTGCGATAAGTCGAGGGGTCTTGTCGGTGGTCTTTCCGCGGTACGGTCACTGGACCGGTCCATGGCCGCATCGGGCCGGCATCCATGAATTCCAGATCAACTACTGGCACCTTCTTTCGATCGCCGACGCGGCCCGCCGTCTCGTTCTCGAAGGTGCCGGTACGGTTTCTTTTCTGGATTTGCGCTGATGTCTGGCCCTCTTCTCGGCGATAGGCATTTGCGGCCGGACCCTTCCGGTGCCCTTCGACCTATCGATCAGGCCCGCAAAGGTTTGGTGAGAGTCACGGTGCCCGCCGCGATCGCGTCCACGTTCGCCGGGCAGCACATGATCTGGACTCTGACGAACCAACTGGTCCGGCAAGACCAGCTTGTCGAGGGCATCGCGTTGTCAGTGCCGGAGACCCGCCTTCTCGACGGCGTCGTACCGTACGCCAAGCCTGGAAGTCTCGTTGAGTCTCTTTTGGCATGGGCGAAGGAAGCCGTAGGCGATCGTGTCCGCGTTGAGCTCGATATCGCCGCTGATAAACGCGCAGACGTTGAGATCACGGTTGGAAATGAGGGCGCGCGATTCGCCGCGGATCGACGACTGTCGATCTTCGCAGACGGATGGAATATCTACGCGGGTCCGCTCGGATCAGCTCCTAGCGTGATACCGCGGGACAAAAATCCACTCGGCCCTGCTTTCGCGGGGTGTCTAGCTGCTGCCGAGGTTTTCAAGCACCTGCGCGGAATTAACCCCGAACGCGGTTCCTTCGTCGATCAGCTTGCGTATTCGCTCCTCGATCTGCAGACCCGATCGGGGTGGGAAGATTTGCCCTCCGCTGAGCTGCCCGAGACGTTGTCCATCGGCCAGCCCTACTTGGTCGGCGCCGGTGCGGTCGGCCAGGCTTTCGCGCTGGCCCTCGGCTCCGTGCCTGGTGTGCGGGGTCACGTGACGGCCATCGATCCGGAGGCGCTGGACGATATAACCAATCTCAACCGTTATCCGCTTGCTCGCATCGTTGACTTTAACGACGATCGATCGAAGGCTGAGATCGTTGCCCAATATCTGCGGTCCCGCGGGCTGACGGCCCACCATGTGATGAAGAAGTGGGAGGAGTTTCTGCGTCGCGTCGATCGAGGCGATCAGCTTCCGGAGCTCGCGTCCGATGAGGCAATCTTCCGGTTCGACACGATACTCTCATGTGTTGACGATACTGATGGAAACTTCGCCCGGCACGCGATCCAGAATGTATGGCCGCGCATGTTGATGGGCGGCAGCACGCACGCTACGGGTCTGCGGTCAAGCGTCTCCATCTACGACGTTCCCTCGCCGTGGATGTGCCTGAAGTGCCACAACCGGCTTCGCGATCCACGCAAAGAACTCGTTGCCCTGGTTGATGAGTTGCGCGGGTTGTCGCGGGTGCAACGGGCAGCGTGGACATCTGCTCGCGGCATGAGCGCTAACGAGGTCGAGGAGGCATTAAGCAATCCAGGGTGCGCGTCGGTCGGCATCCAGCAACTTGCCGACTACGTCAACCGGCCAGGTGACCCGCAATTCTCGGTGGGGTTCACATCCATGGCCGCGGGAATCATTCTGGCTGCCCAGCACATTAAGATGTCGATCGGAATTGCTGCTTTTCCAACCGATCGTGGTTGCTCCAATTTCTTCTATTTTCTCCATCCAAGTTCTCGCTGGTTCGTGCAAGGCGCAAATCCGAACTGCACCTGCCAGACCGAAGGCAGGTCTCGCCATCTTCGTCTGTGGCGTTGAGCGGTCCCGCCTTCGGTCTAGAAGATCGTCCGTTAGAGAAAACCAGTTGCGCGCCAGATAAACGCGAACGCTCGAGAAGAGGTCGTCCGCTGCCTGGACGACCAACCTGAGCGCCATAGCAGGGACGGTGGTCAGGCGAAGGGATGGAGTGAATCAGCGCAGTTGCGCAGCAACGCTGATCGGCCGAGCTCTGGCCGCGGCAACTTGGTCTCCTGCGGCTGATCTCTCCTTAAGAAGTGACGAATATCTGTTGCCGATTTTGCATACCAAGCCAGCATTTGCTCCGAAGGCCCGTTCTCGAACTGAGTCGCATCGGCGCGCTTGTTGGCCCATCGAAAATTCTGGACAAAATAGTGCCGCAAGCCTTTTCCGGGGGAAGTGTTACAAGCACAGATAGTCGTCGCTCTCATTCTGTTGTTCGGTTGAACACTCATGGTGTTCTGGCGCTGGCCTCATCACGACGTCTCGGATCGCCCTGAGGACTGCTTCAACGGCGAAGAGTTTGGCGTTGTTCGGGAGCTTGAGCGGACAGCGATTGATCCCCTTTAAAACTCGAGTTGCCGCGCGCTTTGAATGACGAAAGAAACGATTTGTCACCAGTGATGCGTCGCCTGGTGGGCGATCTCTTCGCCGATCTCCGCCGCCTCGAAGAACGGATTCGCGAAGTGACAAAGGAGATCGAGGCGGTCGCCGATCGAGAGGACGTCACACGCCGGCTGATGACAATCCCTGGTATCGGCGCATTGGGTGCGACCGCCGTACTTGTCGCAATAAGGATAGTGGGTGTTGTTCACCCCAACCAACCACGATCCGGTCGCAATTTCCGACAGCAATGGCGTAGCAAAAGGCAGGGTTGTTACAGCGTCGGCAGCCATTGGCGTACTCTCAAACGACAGCGACCTCGATCACGATCAACTGTCAGTCGGCTCGGTTACGGAGATGATCTTGGCGCAGGAGCAAGCCGCAAACTGGGGCAGAGGTGGACTCCTTCCGCAGTCCCAGCGTGGACACGAGTCTGGCTGGAGAGATCAGCCTCGTCAGATCCGCCGAAATGGCGTTCACGAGCGAAGGGCTTAACCTCACTACCAAACTCTCGGGCTCGAGCGGGGAAAGGCCGGACAGCCTTCTTGGATTGTCGGAAGTGAATACGGACAAACTGACTTTCGCCTTTGCCGAGCGATCGGCGACGGGAACCATTGCCCGCGCGGCGCAAACTTCGCGAGCGCTCTCTCTACTGAACAACATTCTTTAGTGGTTCGTCATTACAGTGTGTTGCGAGAAAGTCGGAGGAGGAACGCTATCAGGAATGTCGAGGTGAAGTTTCTGCCTATGCCCGCCGCCACATGCTCTCGGCAGAGTAATGCAGCTGAACTGAATGTCGTCCCTTCAGTCGCATACGTGCTCAACGGACTTTGCCCCAGTTTTCCAGCAGAAGACAGGCCACAAGCTCATCGTTCAATATGGAATAGCTCCTGACCTTAAAAGATCCCGTCGTCGATGGCGAGACGGGAACGAAGATCCGATTTTGGTTGCAGAAAATTCTGACGCAACTAGGATGTAGCCGTAATCTCTTGATTTATTTTTTGAGGAGGATTTGGCATGAATGCGTTGCCCTGGTCGTCGTCAGCGGCCTTGCCGCCCACCGAAAATCAACCCATTGCGCCCGTCATCGAAACTGCCGGCAGTGATGGCAGCGCCGAGTCCAAGGGCGAATCGCAGCAGGATCTGCTTGTCTTTGGAAAATCGGATGTCAAGATAAAACCGAAGGGCGTGCGGGTCGGCAACGAAACAGTGCTGGGCACCGACGACCGCGTCAGAATTACCAATACAAAGGCCCCGCCGTGGCGCAAGATTGCCGGGCTGAAATTGAAGCCTCGGCCGCCACAGACATCTTCGTATATCGGGACGGGGTGGTTTATCGGCCCCAAGACCCTGCTGACCGCAGGACACTGCGTCTACAGCCCGTCGGATTTCAACGGCTGGATTGGTTCGATCGAGGTCTCGCCGGGGCAGGACGCAGGCGTATCTCCCTTCAGGACCGTGACCGCAACGAAGTTCTTTGCGCTTCAGCAATGGATCAACTCGGCCGATCCCGATCATGACATCGGTTGCATTCAGCTGGCGGAGCCGCTGGGCGAGGAGGTCGGCTATTTCAAGATCGCGTCGCAGACGGATGCCGAGCTGGAGAACGCTCTCGTCAACATTTCGGGCTATCCGGGTGATCTCGACAACGGGCGAAACCAGTACTTCCACCAGAACAGGGTGCTTCGGACGTCCGCACACCGCATCTATTACGACGTCGATACGTACGGAGGCCAGAGTGGCTCGCCTGTCTGGGTCCAGGCGTCGGCGACCAGCGAAGCTGTTGCCGTTGCGGTGCACGCTTATGGAATAGGTGGCACGGCGCCCAGTCTCGGCGTGACGGCGAATTCCGGACCGCGACTTTCGCCGGAGATCGTGTTGACGGTGAAGGAGTGGTTGCAGGCCGCCTCGGCTTGACAGCTTCCGTGCCGCGCAGCCGGTGCTTCATTCATGTGACCCTCCGCGATGGGCAGCCGCTTGCCGGTGCCCGGATCGCGGTCGAGCAGGCAAGCGGTCCGGTGCCGGAACTGATGTATCAAACGGATGCGGACGGGCATGCCCAGATCGGGCTTCCAACCGGAGAGGTTCGGCTGCGCATCTTCACCGCCTCTGGCGAGAGCCGCTCCGTAGACATCAATGTCGGAGCGGAGCCGGACAAGACCTATGACGTAACAATCGATCCGCCCTGATGACGGTCCCCTGCGGAGAGACGCCATGATAAGTCGAGCCCGCTTCCCGGAGTCCACTGAGGAACGCGCCGAACGAGTCATCAAAGAGATCAAGAAGCTGGGGCTCGGACCAGCGGCGGCGCCGCGAGAAGCCGGCGGATTGGAGTCAGTCGCGCCGAAGTCACCGTCGTTGCAGGAGGTTGAGCAGCGCATCGAATGGAATCTCAAAGCGGCGTCTCCCGGCGCGACGGAGCTCGCTCGCGCGGTTGCCAACAAGACCGCACGGGAAGGACTCGACCTTGCCGCCTCGCTCGCCGGCGGTCACGTCAGCCATCGCGATCTCAACGCAGGGCAATTGGCGAATCTGGAGGCCGTGATCCAAGTCATTGGGCGGCCAGCCTGGTTCGTCGAGGGCGATGCGCCCGACACCAGTGCGGCGACTGCGAAAGACGACTTCTGGGTTGCGTATATCAATACGGCACAGAACGCGATCCTGGACATCTGCGCTCGGGTTGGCTGCATCATGGTCGGAAGCGCTGAGCCGTTCGTTCCTGTTGCGACCGGGTGGTTGATTGGCAGGAACACGCTGGTGACCAATGCGCATGTCGCCGGTGCGGTGGCCCGACAGAACGCTGCGCTGGCGGCCACCGACGTGCGCCAGGGATGGCGGTTGCGGACCGATCGGCCATGCGTCGTAGATTTCCGCTTCGAGAAGGGAGGCTCGAAGCATTCGCGGTTCGCCCTCGACGAGGTGCTTTATGTCGAGGGCGGTGACAAACCGGATCTCGCGATTTTCCGGCTGAAGCCGCCGACGGCGGACGCGGCAGGCGGCATGCCGTCACCGATCGTGATGGATCTGAAGGCGCAGTCCAACGGATGGGCGAAACGGAATGTTTTCGTCGCAGGGCACCCGATCAAGGACCTCGCGGACGATCAGAACGTATTCAAAGTTTTCGGTGAGCTCGACGGCACCAAGCGCTTTTCTCCGGGTTGCGTGCTGGAGCTTCTCGGCACGGATGTACTGGCCCACGACTGTTCGACGACCAATGGGTCCTCCGGCAGTCCGCTGGTGGATTTCGCATCGTCGAAGGTTGTGGGACTGCATTATTTTGGCCGCCCCGGAGCGCGCAACGAAGCCGTGCTCCTGTCGGCGATAGCCGATCACCCTGCGATCGTCCGAAGCCAGACGGGGGAGTGGGGTATCTAAAATGCCGACGCAGGCGATTTTACCGAAAGTCTTGAATCTCTACGCCTCGTGGGCGGTGATAACGGCGGCGGTCGACGCGATCCTGCCGCCCGACACGCAGCCGAGCGATCGCAAGAACTATATCGAGCGTCTTGCGCCACAGGATCCGGGCAACAAGGTCGTCTTGACGGAAGCGCTGGTACCGCACTTGGCCAGCCAGGGATGGCTCGAACGGTTTTGTGTCGAGCTCATCAGTCGCAGTCAGACCAATGCCGTGCTTCGCGGAATCCTCTCGGACCAGATTGCCGTGAATGCGGACGGAGTGGCCGATCAGGCTAACCTCCAGAGCCTGAACAACAAGGTTCAGCCCTTCCTGGTTTCGAAGACGTTCTTTGAAGGAATGGAGGCCGCCCGTTACCGTGTGTGTGCGATCTGGATCGACGATCCGTACGAGCCGGGCTTCAAGGGGACCGGTTTCCTCATCGGGGCAGATCTCGTTCTGACGGCGCGTCACGTCGTCGAGCGCTTCCTGGTCCCCGGCCCGGCCGGGGATGTTGCGCTGGCGGGAGCGGAGCAGAGCCTAGCTTTCGTGTTCGACTACTGGGCGCCCGTCGGCGCCTTCGCCGTCGCAGCCCCGCCGAGTGGTCTGCGCGTGGTCAGGCTCGTGACTCCTCGGGAAAATCCGCCAGCCAGCCGTTGGCTCGAATGGTCGAGCATGAAGCATCCGGATGACGGACGGACCCACCTTTTCGGCCCGCCGCCGATTGACCAGCGCCTCGACTGCGCAATCATTCGTCTGGCCGAGCGGATCGGTGCCGAATCCATTGGCGGAGGCGGAGGCAAGCTTCGCGGATGGCAGCGTTTGGGCGCCCCGGTGCGCCCGCCGCGTCCTGGCAGTGCAATCGCGCTTCTGCAGCATCCCTCCGCCGGTCCCCAGATGTTCGATAAGGGGGACTTTGTCGACAGCGATCCCGATCCCTCGACCCGATTGTTTTATTCGACCAACACGAACGGAGGCTCCTCCGGATCACCTTGCTTCGACGCAACGCCGGATATCGTCGGGTTTCACAATGCGGGGCACCCGTCAGCCTATCCGAACAGGCCCACCAGTCTCTGCAATCAGGGTGTGTTTATAAATCAGGTGATCGCCCGGCTTTCGGTGGAGAAACCAGGCCTTCTGCTGGAATCATCCGCCGTTTTCGGGACCAACGACGGGCTGTGGTCGTTGTCCGATGATCGCCAGAAGCCCGAGCCAGTGCTGGGAAGGGTGGATTTCAAGGAAGCCGCATTCGCGATGTTCGATTCGCATGCGGTGCAGCGGGTTCTGGTCGTCAGCGAGCAGAACGCATCTAGTGTTCCTGGAAAGTCCGGCAAGAGCTTTTCCACCCGCATCCTGCGCGCCATTGCACGACGTCGGCCCGCGATCGTGGTCGAATTCTCCGCCGAGGAAATGAAGGAATTTAAATCCGACAGGCCGGAGGATTTTCTCCTGGAACTCGGCCGCCGCATCGATCTTGGCGAAATGAGGGGTATGCCGGAAAAACCTACGGACGAGCGGCAACGGACCCGCTGGTGGGCAAACGATCTGCCGGCCTGGTTCGGTCGGCTGTTGGAGGATCGCGCCAAAAACGCTGGACTTACCGTGAGCGAAACCGTGATCGACAGAACGATGGGGCCGGCGGCAGGTCAGGAACTGGTATTGCGCGAACTCGTTTGGATCGTCATCGATGACATCCACAAGTCGCCGCCTGACGGAGGGCTGAAGGAACTCATCGCGGGGATGATCGGTGTCACGGACACGCAGCAGGTGTTGGGACCGGGCTTGAAATCGATGCGTTGGCTGCTGATCGGTCATATTCCCGATTTTGTGCGCGAATATACAAGTCAGTACAAGCACGATGTCGTCGCTTACGACACGATTGGCATCGAAGCCTGGAAGAGCTGCATTCGGGCAGCAGTTTCTGCCGCTGGCGCGGACGGCCGCTACAACGATGATACGGTTGCAGCGCTCTACGAATATTCGAAGGCCACGTTGCCGGATTTGGCCGATCCTGGGCTCAGGCTGAAGACGTTGGCTGGCGGTGTGGTCCCAGCGCTGAAGGCAATCAAGGTCATGCAATAGAGGTGAATGGCATGGCGGCACCGGATAGCACGTCTTCAATGGCTGACATCGTCGCGCGATTGCGAGCAGCCGGTATCGATACGGCAAAGCTCGATAGCGATTTGAGCGTGGTGCGGGACGCTGCGAATTCCGTGTCGGGCAAGACCGAGACGGCTTTCCCTGGTGACCTCGCGTCACAGCAGCTGCTGGCCGCCGCCACCCGCGGCTACTTCCTTCCCAACAGTATCGGCTTCTCGCCCGACAAGGACGAAAGTCCGGATCTTCGTGCGTTGCTTGCCCAATCCGAACTGGTGCCGCGGAGCGGGACGCCCATGTGGCAACTCAAGCCCAGCGTCCGTCGGCAGGTGCTGCTGGATGCCAACGCGTCCAACACGCTGAAGTCCGCGATCGACATACCTGCGGACAGCGACGATCTGGAGGGCGCCATGCTCCGCCGGGTCATAAAGGGTGATTTGCCCGAGCTAGACGCCGCCACGGCCTCGGAGCTCGATCAGTTGATGGTCGTGTCCGGCTGGCTCGCCGGGACCGACTTCGCGGCGGTGCCGCCAACGGCAGATGTCCGCAGGCAAATCGCCAAACGCGAATTGTTGGAGCCCTTGAGAGTCCTGGTTGGGCGGACGGAGCAGGATGGCGCGGACGGCAGCAGAGACCGCATCGTCGGCCGTGAAAAGCAGATCGAGACGCTGCGCGCATATGTTGGAATCGTGCCGCCCGAAGAGCTCAGGCAATATGCAAGTCGAGCCATTCGGAGCTTGTGGCAGAGAATAACCTTCAGCGACGCCGCCAACGAGCCGCTGATCATCAGCGGCATCGGCGGCATGGGCAAGTCAAGTCTGATCGGAAAATTCATTCTCGACCATGCCTTGTTTCCGGGCATCGATCTACCCTTCGCCTATCTCGATTTCGATCGCGCCGCGCTGGCACCGCGCCAGCCGCTGCAGATCCTCATCGACATTGCCCTCCAATTCTCCACGTGGTTTCCCGGGCTGGAAGCGCCGCTGGCCAAATTCCGAGCCGATTTGCGAGGTGCAATCGATCTGCTGGCCAACAATCCGTCGCAGCGGCTGCTCGAAGATACGACGCGATCGCAGCTCAATGCATATTGCTTCGAGCTGAGGTCGATCATCGAATCGATCAACGAGGGTCGGGCGCCGGTACTGCTCGTCTTCGACACATTCGAAGTGGTTCAGTACGACCAGCAGGCGGTGAAAGGTATCTCAGATCTAATCGCAACGCTGCGCGCACCGACGCCGCCGACGGGCGCGAGATCCGGGGGGAGCTGGGAGAATTTGCGGGTCGTTGTAGCAGGCCGCGCCGGCGCGCCGGAGATCACGACTAGTCACCCGCCCATCAAGCTCGGGCCGCTTCCACTCGCGGCCACTGTCGAACTCATCCGCCGGCGCAACCAAAGCGATGCCATCGGAATCGCGAGTTCGCAGATCACAGCTCTTGCCAAGCTGCTGCGGGGCAGTCCTCTCGATGTCGCAATCGTCATGAACTGGCTCAAGAGCAGGGACCAAGCGGAGCGTGCGTCTCTCCTGGACGAGATCATTCGGGAAGTCGAGGCATCTGACCGCGAGTCAGGGGATGCGCAGGAGTCGGCCGGAGACGATGACAGTGATGCCGGCGCAGACCTGGTGACGAGCAGGCGCATTACGGGCATCCTGATCAACCGGATGGTCAATCACATCAACGACCCGCAGGTACGGCAGCTCGCGGTGCCCGGGCTGGTCGTGCGCGCCGTCACCACCGACGTCATCCGCGAGGTTATGGCCCCGGCCAGCGGCCTCGTCGAAAAAGCCGATGCGCTGTCAACGGACGAAGCGATGGAGCTGTTGCGGCGGCTTGAATCCGAGCGCTGGCTTGTGACCCGCACCGGCGAGTGCCTGCGGCACCGAAGCGATGTAAGGCTTGCGATGCTCGACCTGATGCGCCGGCAGGATCGCCGGCGGTTCGACAACGCCAATTTGCGAGCCACGAAATTCTTCCGCGCCCGGGCCAACAGCAGCACCGACATGCGCGCGGAAGCGATCTACCATCTGCTGTTGAGCGGCGAGGAGAGAATCGAGGAGGCGGATTCCTATTGGAGGCCAGAGGTGGGAGCCCTCCTGGCCAGTGCCGTCGACGACCTGACGGGGGCGGCGCAAGTCTACCTCAAGGTCAGGCTCGGACGGGCGGTCTCTGCGGAGGCGCTCAGAACGTTGCCGCCTAGGGTGGCGTCCTCGTTGCTGGTGGCTTTCGGCAGGCGTCTTCTGCAGCGGGGAGCGGTCGTCGGGCTTTCCTCCGTGTTGGACGATCTGCAGAGGGGCGCGCACAATCCTGCGCTCGTCGGGATGGTCTGCGAAACCCAGTATCGTTCGGGGAACTGGGACGAGCTGCGGGAGTGGCTCAATCGAGGCACGACCTCCGGACCGCTGGCGCCTGCGTTCGCTGCGCTTGGCGACGGCGACTTCGATGCCGCGCGCATGGCCGATGAAGCTGCCGGCGGGCCGTTGCGCTTCTGCTTGCGTCTTGGGGCACGCGACCCGCAGGCCATTCCCGTCCTGCTGCAGTCCGGCATGGCCGACTGGAAGCTCGTATCGTTCCCGACCGGATTGGGCGATGCAGCCTGGGACTATGCAGCGTGCATCGTGCATGCGGATGACTTCGTTGCCGGCTCGGTCGTTCTGGAGCGAAAAGCTCGCATCCTCGATGCAGTCGGAGCGATGTGCAGGAGTGGACAAAAGGTGCCGGCGGCCGCGACCACGAGCGGCGCATTGTGCGTGCTCGCTTTCCATGAAACGGATACGGCGCGACCGATTTTGCGAAAGCTCGATTTCAACGCCGTTTTCTCCACGATCGGGGCGCGGATGTTGCAGGAGTTCGGAAAGTCATTTGAAGCCGTCGCTTCCCAATTGCAGCCCAATTTTCCGGAGCTAGTCTCCGGCATGAGGACCTTGCTGAAGGGCTCGTCCGCGATTCCGGGCAACGCGGTGATCGCCGACCCAAAGTTCACGCGCGAATTCGCGGGGTTGGTCGCACAGATGGCCGCATCGGGCTCGGAGGCCGCGGCGCGATGTGTCCTGAACACGCTCGCCGGGACACATCCCGATTGGATAGAGCCGGCTGGGCACGCCCTGACCAGGGCATTTCCAGGAGAGATTCCGAGCAAGCTTGGATGGTGGTCGTCGGTCGACAAATACCTGGCGAACGGCGGCCGCCAGGCCCGCAGTCGGCGGCCACTCGATGGCTACGCCATTCTTTCGCTGGCCGATGAGGCCGGCAGTTTCGTCGAAGCCTTATCTGCATATGCGGAGATCGTCGACCACCACAGCGATCGGGCGCAGGATTTCATTGCGATAGCTGCCGCATTTCAGGGATGGAGACGTTGGCTGACGTCTATGCTGTCACCGACTGCTTGAGAATTTATACTCGTTGAAAGTCATTTGCTGATGGGGCAATCTTTCTAAGGGGGTGGGGGATGAGGTACAACCGAACGAGTCGGCGGGCGCCATGCCGGCCATGCGCGGCTCTGTTGACGCTCCTTTGTCTTGCGACCGCCACTCGTGCAACGTCCGCCGCAGTCCGTGAAGACAACTGCGGTGCACACGGTACCTGCGTGAATGCGCTGTATCAGAAACTGGCGCTCATCAATGGCGGTCCTGTCGAAACCGGCGGCACTATCGTCATTCGCGAGCCTCTGATCTGCTTTCCCCGCGGTGCGAGCAGGTTGAGCGGCCATGTCTGGTCGTCCGACAAGAAGCGGCCAGCTGCCATCATTCGGGAGATCAAGGAGCTGGGGGCCCTGCTCGTCGCGGCGAATCGTGACAGTGGCAGGCCGTCGAAGTCGCGCCTGCTCGTCCGCGTTTCGGGTTTCGCCGACAGCGAGGGCGGGGACGATTCAAACCTGAAGCTTTCGTTCCAGCGCGCGCAGACGATCGCCGCACTGTTGCGACAAAGCGCGCCGGGCGTGCCGCTCGCGCTCGAGATCGAAGGACGCGGGCAGGCCAAGGCGAATTCAGGAGCAGGCGGCGCTTGTGCGGATCCTGCCAGGCCGGCCACCGAGGCTGCAGGCGAGCCGGCGCCGCAACCGTCCCATCGTCGGGTCGAGATCGAGATTCTTTCCGCGGCGCTGACGCACGCGTCGGCTCCGTCGCCCGAGTCCGACGATATGGCGCTTCGACTGTTTCCGGAAGGAAGCATGCCGTATGGTCCGTTTCGCGTCACGCTCGCGGAGGGCGACCTGAAGATTGACGCGATCAGCAAGGCGTGCCGGACACCGATCGCGGCGCCTGCGTCGGAGGCTCCCGCAAACCGCCCGCCGGCCGAATTCGAGTATCCATCGACACCTTGGGTCGAGCTCGCTCGACCTGGCGGCAGCGTCGATTCGGCGAAATACCCTCTTCACCAGTTCGAGCCGAACTTGTCCGGCTCGGTCGAGGTCGTCCCGGTTCGCCGCCTCAACGGAACGCGCACGACCGACGGGGTGCGCATCGTCCTTCGGCTCGCCAAGGCCGAGAGCACGCCATACCTGATCCCCGGATACTGGGCCGTCGCCCTGCATCTGGCGACGCTACCTCAAAAACTTACGTCTTCCGTCGGAAATCCCGCCGTGGAGAATCCGGCCACGAAGCCCTGGGAACGGATCGTCGATTGCTACGCAAGCATCGCCGCAGGACGAACGGCTTCGAAACTTGTTGACGAGAGTCACAAGCTCCTGAACGGGCAGATCGTATCTGAAGTGGTTTCGCGCCTGCCGAAGACGATCGACGGGATGATGCTACACACGCATCGGGCGGATCGAAATTTCCATTTCTTCGATCTGCACCCGGCGATGTCGCTTCGTTTCAAGTCGACCAGCGTGGATCCGGTGTCGCGCACGATGCAGCCCGGCGCGCCACTGGATCTGTCCACCCAGGCCGATCCGATTGATCCCTACGCATTGGTTCCTAGGCCGCGAAAGGTGGCCGCGCCGCGCGGGCGCGCCGCCTCTGACCTGTTTTTGGCGTACATGTTGTCGGGCAGGCTTAACCGGCCGAGCAGCCTCGGGGCGGAAAGCGCCGAGGCCGAGAGCGCCAAGGCGGAGCACGCCAATGCCGAGAACGCCAATGCCGAGAACGCCAATGCCGAGAACGCCAATGCCGAGAATGCCAAGGCCGAGAGCGCCGCCGGGGCTGCAGTGGAGGCCGGTACCACACTTAAACTCGGGGCCCTCGCGTCCCATGTCGTCTTTGAGGATTTGCTCCAGCAAGGGGTTGTGCGGGTTTTTCTCCCGAGAAACTTGCGCCAGGTCCAGACCATAGCGACTATTCCGAGCCCGGCCATTTATTTCAGCAAGGCGCCTGACTCGCTCGCTCAAAATCCGGCCACGTTGATCGTGGCGGCGCAGGATCTGGCCGCGTTGGACAAGTTCACAGCCGACGCTCATACGACCGCATTCGACCGAACGGTCCTTTGCAAGCCGGAATATCAGGTTGCATGTGCGGTCGCCCTCGGTGGCCTGACCTATTCGCCGAACGTCAAGATCGAGATCGGCGGGCAGGATCGTCAGGTGCCGCTGGGAGCACGCCTTGCACATGTCCTCCCGGCGGATATTCAAAAAGGCTGCTTCGAACCGATCAAGGACGCCACCGATCAATGGCCGCCCGGTGCACGGCTCGGCAAGGCGGTGACGATTGAACTCGGTGGCCTTCCAGCCCCCCTGATTATTGACCGTAAGGATTGTCGTTTACTCGGATTGCCGTTGACCGAAGGGAGTCGCATTTCATGGTGACATTTTCCCGTTGTGGAACTTCGTCCATTTTTGCCAACGATGCTGTAAACCCCAGAATCCTGTTTCGTCCTATCAACGATGTCGCGTCGGAGCCGTCGTTGACCTTGGACGACAGCGTCGTTCGCAACGGCATCTTTTGGGTGCTGCCGTCAGCGCAACCGTTTGCCGGACTTTCGGAGATCGTTGCATGGCTCGATCATCGGGCGGCCGAGCAGGCAACAATCGGGCTCGCCCAGACAGCGGAGCGAATTGCTTTCGGTCGCGCCGGCGGCGGTGTGCCGCTGTTCGTATTGAAAGGCGGGCGCAGCGGGTCCTTTCCGCTCGGCGCTAACCAGGTCCAGCTCGAGGATCCGGCAACAGGATTGCTGGAATACGTCCTTGACCTCGACCGATCGATGCTTTCGGCCGGCCCGATCGGTCTGGTATTCACGCCCCAGGGATCCGGACATGTTTTCGGTCGACGGCGCGCACTGGACACAAGCCGCTCGCCCTTCGCCATCATGCAATTGGAGCTCGATCTCACGGACGCTTCCGCGATCGGATGTTTCCGTGGCGAGGGTCACCTCAGCTCGAGTAGCGATGTCCTGACGCCGACGTCGATCGACGAGATCGTCGGCGCGGGGCTCGTCAACCGCTTTACTTACCTGAAGCGGAACGATGGATCGCCCGCGACCTCTACGGAAGAGGCTGCCGTGCTGCACGGCGGCGAGGCCGGCACGAGAAGCGGTCGATGCGTGCTTTCGCTTGATCCGTTTGCACCGCTGGACCAGCTCCGGTCGTTTCTCCAACCATTGCCTCGCTCCGACACCGAAGCGCTCGTCCTGGCGATCCCGACAGCGCCCGGGCACGACGTTGAAGTCGTGCCGCATCCGACCCCGGCGCTGCAGCGGGGACCGGTTTTTGTATTCACGCGCCAGCCGCTGAAACTTGAAGCAGGTGCCAGTGACTACGACGACACGATGTCGTTGCGCGGGACCTTCAAGGCAAAGGTGAAGCCACCTGCGGGAGGCACCGAAGCCGGTGCGGCGCTCGACCTTGCGCTGCTCGGACTGCTGCCTGGTTTTGCGCCCAGCGAGACTTTGGGGCCTTCAGCTTCCGGAACTGAAGCGTCCGGAGATATATTCGTCACGTTCGACCTCGGCCCCGCGATTGACAAGCGCCCGCCGGAGGGGTTTGCCGAAGCCGCCGAGAGCACTGCAGCCACGAACACGCCCGCGCTCTCGGCGCAAGGTGACAGCCTCGGCGTTACGTCGTGGATGAGCGTGCACCGCGGCGATCCCTCCGGCACCATGCGAATGATCGCCGAGCCACCCAGTGGCCGCAACCTGAAGATGGATGGCGGTGTGCTCGAGCATGCGCCGCTCGAGCTGACGGTCGGGAGGCAGGACGCCGCGAATATTCCGGCGGGTTTTGTGCCTGTCCTGCCGCCGCGCGGCGTTCAGCAGGACAAGCGCAAGTCCGCTCAGGCGTTCGACATAGAAAGGCTGGCGCATGAGCGCCGCAAGCTGGCGGCCCCAAAGGGATATACTGTCACCGAGAGTTCGCCCGCGACCGAAACCGATCCGGTCATCAGCAGATCGACGACGCCGCTCGGCTTCGAGGTCGAGCGCCTGCCGGACGGGCGCATCGCGGCGATCGTCTTTGCCGTTTCGGTTGGCACCGCCAAGGGGCAGCCGGCGCAGTTTCAATTTGCCGTTCGCGGCCGGACCCCGGGCGGAGGGAAGGGGCCGGTGCTGCCGGCCGTTGCCGACGCATTGATCCGCAATCGCTTGTTCCTGGTCGCGAACAAGATGCCCGACGTGACGGCGCAAGGTGGCACCTCCCTCGAGAGCCGGTTGGCAATCGGGGGCTGGCCTTTCGATGTCGGCATTCCGGGCGCAGAAGGGCGCGCGGACCGTCAAAAACTACGCCCCGAGACGCTTTTCATCATCAAGGGATATGAAAGCAGAAGTATCATCGAACTCGCCGATGACCCGGCATCCTGGTCGGGCAGGGATCAGTTTCTGCGCCCGGGACCCGAGGGAAAAGAGGATCCGACCGCGAATGCGCGTGATATCCTTAAGGCCTTCATCAACCGTGCGAAGACAGAAGCCGCTGCCACCGACTCCGCTGCGGCCAGGCAATACCAGCTACTGCTGAGCATTCTCAACGACGGCAACTGGGCCGGCGTTCTCATCATCAATTGCGATCTGGGGCTCGGCGATCTCCCCGCGCAGGTCCAGGGTCTGCTCGGCGGCATGGATCTCGACCGGCTGCGCGGCGAGTATGTTGCAATCGAACTCAAGGGTATCGGCAATTCGGGCGGGTCCACAAAATCGCGCCTTTCCGGTCTGGTCGACTATCGGGACGACGGCTCGGCGATCAAACCTGCCCTAGCAAATGAGGAAGAGCCCGAACACGACGGTTCTTACGGCTTCAAGATCCGGCGCTTGCTCGTCAGCTTTGCGAACGGCGAAATTTCGACGTTTCAAGCCAAGATCGACTTCTACCTGGGACGTCTGTTCCATGGGTTCGGCGACATATGGGAGAAGAGAGCGAGCACGGCCTGGCAGAGAAAGCACGACTCCATTCTGTCTTTGGTCGGACGCTACGAGCGGATACGCGAAGGCGGAGCCACGCGTGAAGTATACACCTATGAGACCGACCCCGAGCAAAGCTTCAGATACGCCGCCAAAAAGGAGGGGCAGGTTGCACCTGAAGAGGGCGATGAAGATGCAATCATCCGTATAGTCGACGTCAATCGCATTGCTTATGTGACCGACGATTCGAAACCCGACGGGGCGGATGCAAGATCGGTCGTCTCCCGCTTTCTTCTGGACGGCAGGGTCAAATTTGGCTCCCTGGGCGGGCTTGATGTCATCGATATCGAGGCCCTCGATTTCAGCGACATGGGCATTGCGACGGGGTTCAGGATTCCGAACCTGCCCGGCCACGCGATTGAGCGAGCCCTGCGAATGTTCTTCAATCCGGGGCGGCTGCGCTTTCAGTTCGGCTCCGCCGCCAAGCGGCCCGGCCGCGGATTCTGGTCCTCCTTTCCATTGAAGTTCAAGGCTCTGAACCTGTTCGGGAAGGGATTGAGACTTCCCAATCTCGGCTATTTTGGATTCGGAAATTTTCCGGAGACCGACGGCTTCCGCTTTGGTCTCGAGTTCGATCTTGATCTCGGATTCCTCGGCTCGCTGGCGCCGAAGAAGGGATTCAAGCTGTCGGTGCTGTTCGGCTTCAGTGACGGAGTGAGGACGGGTGGCGGATGGGCTCCGCGCTGGGCGCTGGGCATCAAATTCCCGGAAAGCGATGGCAAGCTCGACATCGGCATCGAAGGCGTGATCAAGCTGCGGGCCGAACGGTTCAAGATTCTCGACAAGCAGTTCCGGCCGCCGGGGGGCGGCGCTTCATCGCAGATCAAGCTGCTCTATGCGATCGGCGCCCAGCTCGAAATTCTCGGATACAAGTTTCCGAAGGATGAGGCAGGCATCTCCCTGTTCCTGTTCGTGGACCCCAAAACGCTGGGGAGCGGACAGGCCGCGAGTGGCATCGGCTGGTTCGCCGCCCGCAAGCCCATCGATGGCAAGATTGGCGTGTTCGATCTGAAGGCGATTGCGCTCGGGCAGCGTGTCGATCCGCTTCCGGCGACCCAGCCTCCTCCCAGGACCACCAAGGAGGTCGTCGGTCGCTTTACGGCCCTGACATCGAAAGCGCCGTATGACCAGGATCCTGGAAACAACGAGACGGCCGCGCTGGACAAGATATCCACCGCGATCGAGAGGGACTACATCCGCTTCGACCCGTCGCGAGGCTGGTCCGTCGGCTTCTCCGCAGTATTCGCCGATCGCGTCGAGCTCGGCCTTGCGATGCGCGACGACGACATCTATGGCATTCGCTTCGGTGTCACGCTGTCGCCCGGCTCCAGCGACTATCTCTTCTCGCTGGATGTGCTGTATCGGAAGCTCAGTGAAAAGCTCGGCGTCTATTCGATCGAGATCGTCGCGCCGCCGGCCTGGCGTCAGCTGGAATTCGGCGTCGTCAGTGTCACGCTTCCAACGATCGCATTTGAGATCTATACCGACGGCGGTTTCACCGTCGATCTCGGTTATCCCTTCAACAAGGATTATGGACGCGCCTTCGGCGTACAGGTATTCCCGTTCATCGGATCTGGCGGGCTCTACTTCCGCCGCGTATCGGGGCCTGCTGCATGGTTGATCCCACAGCCTAGATTTCACCAGGGCGGCGGATCGGGCGCATTGATCGTCGATGATAGCCTTCTGACCTACAAGCCCGTCACCGAGGTCGGCATGGCGTTTCGTGTCGGCCTCGGCAAGGAGATCAACAAGGGTATCTTTCGTGCCGGGCTCTCGGTCACGGTGTTCGCCGAGATCGAGGGAGGCTATGGCGTGCTCTGGCACGATCCGGCTCGCCCGGAGGTGCGCCAGTGGACGCAGGCAGCATCCACCTTCGTCGCGATCCGCGGGCAGGTCGGCATACTCGGCGAGATATACGGCTATGTCGACTTCGGCATCGTGAAGGCCGGAGTCTCCATTCGCGTATGGGTTGCTTACGGCTTCGATATGAAAACGGACCACCGCATTCGCCTCTATATCGAGGCCGGTGTCAGCGTGCGGATTTCGGTCGTGATCGCCCGCTTCAGGGTGTTCGGCAAGACCATCGAGATCAGTCTGCATTTCAGCTTCTCGACGACCGTAGACTATTCCGTCTACGTCGGGTCGGACCGCAACACGCAGTACTACCTGTTCCAGCCGCGTGCCGGCACCGAGTCGATTGTCGTGACCGAAGCCGGCAGGCCGCTTCTGGTGTTCAAGGAGCCGCCGGCCTGGACCGAAAACATCAATCCGGCAGACTGGCGGCTCGCACCGGATCTTGGGCCATGGCGGATGCCCGTGTATCTGATGCCGGACATGACGCTCGCAGCGGCAGCCGACGCGTCCGTTCGCGCCAACGCCGTTTTTCTCGGCGTCATTCCCGATAGTACGGCCGATGGGCATCCCGTCGGCGGATCGAGCCTGGCTGTCTTGATGGCGGCCTGGACGATCGCAAACACCACGAACCGGAGCCCCGGTGTCGCCTTGCGCGATCACGAGATCACGTTCGACACGCTCGACAGAATTTCGCTTTGGGTTGCTGCGGGCGACACGATCTTCGACGGAACCGCCCACGCATCCGAGCGTCGGAAGCGCCAACCGTCTTTCCTGTTTGTCGATGCGCTGTTTCGGACCAATGTGGACGCGACGATCTCGCGTGCGCCGGACGCGGTCGATGGTGCCGCGCAAATCGGCGGCGTGTTCTTCCCGCTTCCGCCCACCGCGACGATCACCCGGAGCGGCTTTGCCGAATCGGAATGGCCGGTGACGACGCGCCTTGCCGACAAGCAGGTCGTCAACGATGCCTACCGCGAAAAGATCGACGCCGAACTCCAGCGTCAGATGGCCGCTCTTGTGCCTTCCCGAGTTGCCGAGTCGGTCGGCGCCGAGGCGGAGCCGCAGCGGCTCCCGATCGCGCAGGTCCTGTTCGAGGACTATGTCGGGTTGATCATCCGCGGCTCGATCTCGCGCCTTTGTGCCATCGCCGCGGAGAAGATCAGGACCGCAGCGCCGCGTGCGGATGGATCGCCTCATGCCTTCAGGCTGGGCGATCTGCTCGACGAACTGGAACGGGACGAGGTTCGCTCAGGCGTTCTCGCAATGGCGACGCGCCTGTTCTTGCATGGACCGCGGCTCCCCGACCCGGATTCGCCGCCCGCCGGCGTCATGCCTCCGAACCTTGCGCCCGGAATGCATCATGGTCTCTACCAGCTCGCCTGGCTGCAACATCCGCTCGGGCGCCCCGCCGTCCCGGCTGAGCGGCCGGCCTTCGTCATTGAGACGGGAGATTCGTTCCTGCGTGGCGGGGCGCTCACCTTTGCTATCGACGGCGTCGAGAGCGATGCCTTGGTCCAGTTCGCGGCCAGTGCGCACCTGTTTACCGACCTTGGCGGGCGCATCAGCGCCGCCGACAGGTTTCGAACGGTGCCGCGCGACTTCGCCGTGGGGCGCCCCCGCGTTCTCGGTGGCAACCGTGCCCATCTGGTCCCGTTCCCGGCCGAGGTCATTCGTCACCAGGCGAGGACGCGTAGCGAGGGCCTTCTCAGTCGTCCAGGCCTCCGTGCCTTCAGAATCGGCGAGCGGACGCGTCCGGAAGCCGCGGCAAAAATCGGCTCGCACGCCGTCATCGCGGTGACGCTGCGGCTGCAACTGGTGAAACCGGCCCCGGGTGCTGCCGTCCTCGATCGCTTCGAGATCGCCGGTATGCCCGAAGGCGATCGCGTTTGGCTGGATGCCCTCAACCTGGAGGCCGGCGGCGCGCAACGGATCGCACGCGCCGAGTTCTACAACGTCAAGCCGGATGGGCTTGAGCCGCTGGTTGGTGCAGCGACTTCGGCCGTGGTCGTGCAGAGTGACCTGTCGGCCGAAGCAAGGCCTTTCGGAGCGACAGAGCTGGCCGCGGAAACGGCTATCTCGGAGACCTATGTGGCTTCGATCGACGAGCTTCAGGCTTTTGTCGAAATCGTGCGGCGCGCGGGCGTCACGAACCGCGCCGGCACGAGTATCGGCTGGCCGACGGCTGGCAGTTCGATCCAGCAGCTCCCGCCTCGCCCGGAGGGTGATGGAAGCACGCCGCCGATCGAGCTAATGATGATCCTGTACCTGACCGAGGAGAGCGCGGGATACGCGAACGCAGTCGTATTCGATGTTCCTGCCGACCAGGCCGATCCTGCGGCTTATCTGGATGGTCACTCGTTCACGTTCCAGATCGACAGCGAAAACCCGTTGGCGCGGGCGGAGCTCAGCGAACCAATCGCTCCGGCCGGGGTCTTGCCCATCATCGTGACGCGGCCGGAGCGGCCCGCCGTTCCGACCGGTCTCAACGAGGAGCTTTGGGACCAGTTCGCCGCGCGCTTCTCCATGTTCGCCTATTCGGTCAGGGATGACAATGCCGAGCTGGTCTCGATATCCGAGAGCCTCGCTGTGGGGCACACCGACGACGAGGGCGTGACGGAGATGCTCACCTACCGGCTGGCCCTGCCGTTCGCCAAGCTGATGAATGCGAGGTCGCCCTATGCTGCCGTAGGCAAGACGCTGCAGCTCGCCGGTCAATGGCGCGACGTCTACGGCAACGATTGGTCGGGGCCGCCGCTCGCGAGCGTCCCGGTCAAAATCCGATACTCCGATCGCCTGATCCCGCTGAACGATTTGCCCGGGCTGCTGCTCGCATGGTGGCCTGGCAGCACTGCCGGCCGGCTCAACGTAGCCATGGTGCTTGATCCCCGCTCTGCGTCGTCAATCGTGCCGGAAGGTGAAGGCCCCCTGACCGACGACCAGTACCGGGCGCTGATTGAAATGTCAGATCGCGCCAGGGTCATCTACGCCCAGGCGGCATTGCAGCTTCGCGACGAACACATCGGCGTGTCGTTGACCGATGGCGGGAGCGAGCAGACTCGTGCCCTGAAGCGGTCGGTCGCGTTTGCGAGGCCCGACGTCGAGAAGCTCTGGAAGTTCATGGAGGCTGCCAGCGCAGCGTTCGGTGCGATGACGAGCGTGAGAGACTTGCGGACAATTCCGGCGACGACGGTCAGGACGGAAGCCGAACGGCTGTTGTCTCGCGATCCTGTCGTGTTCGGATTTGATGTCGAAGTTTCGGATGGAGAGTTCGCTGAGCTTGCATTGGCGCTTCGGGTCGAGCGCACCAGCCTGGATGGGCTGGATGGCACTGAGCCTTCCGATGTGAAGAGCGTGGTTGTGCCGTTGCCGCTGCCGCTGCGCCATGACGGCTCTGCCAAGCCTGCAAACACCGTGGCGTTCCCCGCCGGTTTTGGGCGCACCCTGGAAGAACTGGAGGCTTCCATGGCACACTTTGCGCCGCAGTTCCTGCTCGCAACGGGGTATGGCAGCGTCCCGGGGCTGGTCGAGCGGGCGATCTGGCTGGTGCGGCAAGACGTGCTTCCGCCGGCCAATCATTTCACCACCGCCGTGCGCCACGACCTCGCACTGCCACCCATTTCAACCGGCCTGCACAGCTTCGTTGCCGACGTGCCGACGTTCGGGGACGAAAAGCCCGTGCGGTCGGTTGGCTTCGACCGGATCGATGCAGATGCAACCGCTGCCCGTGCGCTTACGCTGTACGACGAAGTGCTCGATGTTCCGGCCGTGCAAAGACTGTCCGACACGCAAGGAGGCCGCGACGCTCTGCAGCAGATCCTGATCGCCAAGGCGTCGATTGCCGCGTCACTTGTCGCAGATCTTCGCCCCGTTCTCGATGGCCGGCCGGCCATCGGAAACGTTCCAAACGCGATTTTGAAGGACAGGGTTCTGATGCGGCTCTCCGCTGCAGATGCAATCGACACGATCTCGTATTACGAGGATCAGGCTGCCGTCCCGCATGACGAGGAGAAGCGACCGCAGGCATATGGAAGCATCGTGTCGCGTGACACCGGCGTCGTGCCGTACACGATGCGGCCGTCCGCGATGCAGATCGGAGCTCCGGCGAGCGGGAGACGGCACTTGTTTGTCACGACCGACGTGACGCCGAACTACGACAAGAACACCGTTCCTTCGCCGGCCGGGTATCGGCTGACGCACGTGCAGCGATTGCCGCGACCCGCACTCGAGGCCGTGGTGCCGGGAGATCCGGGGCGTTATCGGCCGACCGCATGGCTCAAGCTCGCGACACCACGGGTCTATGAGCTGCCCGATGCGGACATCCCGATCGTGCGAAAGCGGTATCCGCGGACGCCCGCGATCGAGGTTGAATCAATTGGAAACACGGTGGCGAACACGATCGGCGATGCGCGGCTTTGGAGGCATTCGCGAACGTGGAGCTACGAAGGCAGCGGAAGCGATCGACTCAAATTGACCCTCCGCTACAATCCGGGAACCGGCCCATTGCCCACGGAAGCATTACTCGGCCTTACCCGGGACGCGCTGCGAGCAAGGGCGTTTGCGATCTTTGCCGAGGCGGTCGAGCCCGTTCTGCGACAGCTCGGCAGGGAGGCGACCGGCGAGGCTGCTGCCAAATTCCTCGCGGCACGCGCGCAAGACCTCGCAAGCGCATTGTCGCAACAGATTATCGAATCCGAGGCCGCGCTGGTCGAGCGTCTCGATGTTTACGATGTTGCAGAGGAGGTCATGGCTGACGGCCGGCGCCGTCTTGTCATCAAGCGTGATAAGAGCCGCGCCGGTCTGCCCGGGCCCGGGAGCTTTGAGCTTTATTGTCCGGCCGACGCCGCCCATCCGAAGACCGACGATGTCGGTCCGCTGATCTTCAATGAGGGGGATCTGGCGAAGCGACTGAGACGGCTCGATGCGTTGGATCTCGACATTCTTGCCTATCGCTCCGTGCAGACGGAGCTGGATCTGACACGTAATGCCGAAATCCGGGGGAAACCTGTCGCCAAGGAATTCGTCTATCGGGTTCCGACCGTTGCGTCGGGTGCTCCGCTGGTGCCCATACTCACCGTGGCCGAGGTGGAGATGGCGTCGCAAGCTCGCTCGTTCGGCGAACACTTCGCCGCAATGCTGAAGGATCTGCTTGGGCCGCGCGGTGGCAGTGCTTCCGACCACGACGCGATTCTGGAAGAACTTTCATTGGATGTGCTCCTCACCTTCGAGCCGCTTCTTGCTGAAGAGGTCGATATCAAGGGAGACGGCCTGCACGTGTCGGGCCTTGCGCGCTCCGGACTTCGGACCGGGGACTGGGCGGGCTGGGTCGGCCCGTTTGTCGAATCGGTAGCGGCGTGGCGCCGGTCTTATCGGCCCGCAGCCGGCGGCGATTATATCTTTGACCTTCGTGTATTCGAGGCTGCGTCGAACCGGCCGATCATCCGGATCCGGCGCTGCGTCCTTCCCGCAAAGTTGATTTCTGGTTGACGGTAAGGGTTTAACGAAATGAATCTGCAAACGAAGTGGTGGCGTATTTCCGCGGCAATGTTGGCATTCATCGTGGCTTCCGCGGTTTCGCTCGGATATGCGGAGGCGGCGACGCCAAGCTACCTGCGATTGGTTGTCGGGGGTGTCTGTCTGCTCGGCGTATTTATGTTTGCAAGCGGCATCACCGGCGTGAAGACCGCGCTGGTCGACGAGTTCAATTGCTACTCACTGCAGCGCGTCATTACGTTCGGGTGGTTTGTCGTCCTCTCTTCGGCCTTCCTCGCAATTTCGTTCTGGAACGTTGCCTTGTGGAAGGCGGGCGGAAGCGGCGTGGTGCAGTCCTTCGTTGAGATTGATGCAAGCATCTGGGCGCTCGCTGGTGTCGTGCTCGGGGGCCTCGTCGGAAACGGCGTGGTTAATTCGATCCATGCCGCGACCCCGCCAAAGGATGCAGGTGCCCACGAGAGCGCTCTCTCCCCGGACCCCCGGCGCCAGGGGGCGATGTACCGCAATATCGAGATCGATGACGCGAAGCCTGCCGACATTACAACCAATAGCCAGTTTGGCGTTCAGAACACCGTCGATATGACGGCCGTGCAGCAACTGCTGCTTCAAGCCGCGGTTCTCGTTGCCTATGTGGTCGCGGTAGGTCGGCTTGTCGTGGCAACTGCCAGCAACGAGCCTATCGGACATCTTCCGGGTCTTCCCGCCGAACTGTTGGCTTTGCTCGGCGTGAGCGCGGTGGCTCAGGTCGGAAATGCAGCGGTCCCGAAGGCCAAGATCAATGGTGAGGCCGCGGCCCCGAAGCCGACGGAAAGATTTTGGACCGAGGGCAGCGAGCGGGCCGCGGAGAGGCTCGCACATGAAAAGTCTGGTCAGGAATCCGGCGGGCTGCCGATCACCTCAGGTGTTCTCAGTGCCCCAGAATGGGATTTGTTCAGGCAAAATCCCGTCGTCGGCGCTCTGGTTCTGTTACACGCGAAAACTGCCGTGAACGAGGCTCTCGCCAGCTACAAGTCGACGGCGCTCGAAGACGACAATGGCGATGCCTTTCGTCATGCGTTGTGGAACGCCCGTATGGCGGCCGACAGCGGCGTGGGCGTTGTCTGGGCCGAGAAATGGGCGACTACGCATGAAGACGGAAATCCCGGCAAGCCGCTCGCGACGCAAATGGACTTGTTCAACAACGGGGTCGGCCGCAAGGCGGGCGACGGCATGAAGGTCGATGAGGTCTTGAAAAAGGTGCAGGACTGCGTCGATACCGGCAGGTGCAGGGTCTTGCGCGCCGGAGTCCTGGTAAACTCGGACGGCAAATACAAGCTGTAGTTCGATCGCCGCGTCGACCGAATTTCGAATTTCAAGCAGCCATATGAGCCAAGGCGTACGCTTGCCTGGATTGAGTCAAGTGCCGCATTGACGAGCGGTGGTCGTTCATGCATCTTGAAGTAGTATGTTGATCCTATTTTGTCTGCCTGGGCCCGCGCGAATGGCGGGACCCTGGGTGCGGAATGTGTATTGCAATCACGATAGCATGCTGTGCGTATGGCAAAGCAGAAGCGGACCAGGAAGGTCACCGTCAAGCCGCGGTCCGGCAAGGGCAAGGCCGGCTCGCAATCTGGCGCAAGGGAGGCGGCGGTCGCGGCCGGGCCCGTGACCCTGGACGAAGCGCGCGTGCTTGCCGGCGTATCAGCGCCGGCGCGGCCACGCGCGGCTGGTCTCGAGACCGCACGGGCAGCGGTAGCGCAGTCGCCGTCGCTAAGGACAATTGGCCAGGAGCGCGAAAAGCTGCGACGCGAACAGCGCAGCGAGCGCGTTCGCCGGACCCGCGAATACCAGGCAGTCATGAAAATCATGAAGGCCCGCGGCACGTTGCCGCCGCGAGCGGGACGCGGGGAAGGCGGCGCCGAGGCGGCAGGCGAGCGCGGCGAGGCGTTCGCGCCTCTGCAGATCCTCGCCGAAGGCGATTCGTGGTTCGAATATCCCGTGCCGCTGTTCGGCGGCGGCATCGTTCCGCGACTGGAGCGACGGCTGGGCGTGCCCATCCTCAACCTGGCGAAGACGGGCGATGAGGTTCGTTTCATGCTGGGTGTCGAGGAGCGCACGACCCTGACCGAACGATTGACGAACGGCAGTCCCGCGGGCGGCGATTGGGACCTGCTGCTGTTTTCCGGAGGTGGAAACGACATCGTCGACAATCCGATGGCGCTCTGGGTCAAGGACTGGAATCCGACTCAGCCACCAGCGGCGCACGTCAATCAGCCGCGCTTTGCTGCGGCCTTGGCGCTGGTGCGCGCCGGATATGAGGATCTGATTGCAATCCGCGACAAATGCAGCCCCGACACGCATCTCATCTTTCATGGTTATGATTTCGCCATACCCGACGGCCGCGGCATCTGCAAATTCGGACCGTGGCTCAAGCCGACCTTCGGTCTGCGCAACTTTCCGACGATTGCGTCGGGCCAAGCCGTCGTCAGCGAGATGCTCGGGCAGTTTGAGGCGATGCTGGAGTCGCTGAGCGGTCCTCGGGTGACGGTCGTCAGGACGCAAGGTGTGCTGGCGCCGCAGGTGTCCTCCTGGCACAACGAACTCCATCCTGCGAAGGCGGGGTTTGAGCAATTCGCCGACTTGTTTCATCAGAAGATCAAACAACTTTTTCCGGCGCGCGTCGCTTGACCGGCGACAAGTTCGCCGGCGACGCCGTAATCATTTTCCAGCAACCGCGGAGCGCGAACGATGGCCGACAAATCCCAACGAAGCGATCTGATCGAGTTCGTCAAACGGTTGCTCGCGCGCAATCCCGACGCGGCGCAGAGCATCGCCAAACGGATAAGGGACAAGGCCGGTCTCGAGACGGCAAACCTCGAGGAAGCGCCGCCAAGCCCGCGTGATGTGATTGACCTTTTGACACGCAGTCCGATCGCCGATCTGGAGACGATCGTGTCTGAGGAGAGACCGGTTTTCTTCGTCGAGCGAAATGGAGAAGCCGGTCTCAATTTTGAGGATGTGTCGCTTATCGGTGTCGAGGCACAGACGCTGTTCGAATTGTCGAAGCAAAGTCGCGCGGTTCCGGAAGGCTTGGTCGACCGGGTCGGCCGCATCGACCTCGTGGACTTTCCGGGCGGTGCGCCATTCGCGGGGACAGGCTGGTTGATCGATGCCGGAATTATCGTGACCAACCGCCACGTGGCGAATGTCTTCGCGCGGCGACAAGGGCAGGGCTTTGTGTTCCGTCAAGGCGCCGGCGGCGGGACGATGAGCACGGTTTGGGATACCGGTCATTTTCGCGATGCGGCATCTGGTGGGCTGCGCCGCCAGATTGCCGAAGTGCTCTACATCGAGCCGGATGATGGGCCGAACGACATCGCCTTCATGAGGCTTGCGTCCCTTGGCCACGGGGATGAACTGCCGCCGTTCAAGATCGCAGGATCCGACGCTCTGGAAAACACCGCCGTTTTCACGCTCGGCTACCCCGCCAAGGCACCGCCATCGCGCATCTCCGATCAGGCGCTGATGCAGCGGCTCTATCGTGGCATATATGACGTGAAGCGGTTTGCCCCCGGCTACATCACGGCGCCGCGTGCCGGTGCCACGACGCATGATTGCACGACGCTGGGCGGCAACTCCGGATCGGTGGTCGTCGATTTCAAGACCCGCGAAGTCGTCGGCCTGCACTTCGCCGGCATCTATAAGGAGACGAACCTGGCGGTCCCGGCCAGCCAGCTCAACTTTTACGTAGCGAAAAAGCGCTGGACCCTGCCTCTGGTGATCGAGTCCCGGCCGGCGATCGCACAGGCGCCGCAGCCCGCCCCCGGCGGGCGGGGCACGGTGAGCGTCACGGTGCCGGTCACCATCACGGTCGACCTCGGCACGATATCGACTGTGGCCGGTGCGGCCCGTGTCGGGATGTCGGTCGAGCATGCCGCCGAGGCGTTCTGGAAGCAGAAGCCGGAAGGCGTGCTCGCAGCGCGCGTCGGCTATCTTGAGGATGACGGCCGCATCGGCGATACGCCCTGCATCGCCGTGTCAGCGCAACCAGGCGCGCTGGAGGGGCTGCGCGCGGACGGACCGCATTCGTTCCAGGGCTATCAGGTCCAATACGCCCCGGCCACGGTCGAAGAGCAGCTCGAGGGCCTGATGTCTCTCGAGGCCGCCGCGGCTCCGAACGCTTACGACGACGATGCCCGCCGCGATCCAAAATACCAGTTGAGTCCGGTCGAAGAACTGATGACGGTGCGCGCGCACGTCAGCCCGGAATACGGCTTCGATGAGCTGAAGGCCTTTATGAGCGAGGATGCAGGCTCCTGGGTTTCGGCGATATACGAATTTCGTGCATCAGCCATTAGCGACCTGATGGCAAAACGTCTCGCTGCCGGAACGAAGATCATCCTGGCAGCCGACTTCAAGACGTTCGCTGACGTTGACGACGAGACTACCGAATTCGATGCAGAGGCGATCTTTCAGAAGTGGGCCGATCGGTTCGGCGATGGCAAGTTCAAGCGCATCGCCGTTCCGCTCGGAACAACCGGCCTGGTTCAGCAGTCCTATCACATCAAGGTCACCGTCCGGAACGATGACAAGTTCTGGCTGTCCTCTGGCAACTGGAAGAGTTCGTCGAGCCAGCCGATCATCGATCCATCCGAGCGCGACAGGGCTACGGAGGAGGACCTGCCCGGCAATCGCGAGTGGCACGTGATTGTTCAAAGCCCAACTCTAGCCGAGCGATTTCGCGAGCACATCCTTCAGGATGTGCGGCGGTCGCATGACCTTGGCGGCAAGGAAGTGCCGGTGAAAGCGGATGATCGCGAGCCGCTGGTCGATGTGCCGGAGTCCGTCTTCGAAGCCATCGAGCGGCCGCGCGAACGCCGGCCGCCAGCGCGGCTGAAGAAGCCCCTGGAGATCACCGAAAGCATTGTCGCGGCCCCTCTGCTCACGCCCGACCGCGAAGGCGGAGTGTACAGCGAGGCCGTTTTGAAGCTGATCCGCTCCGCAAGGCGCAGCCTCGTTTTCCAGATCCCCTATATCGGAATGCCGAGCAACCCGCGGCAGCATCGCGGCTACATCGACGATCTGATCGGCGAACTGACCGACAAGCTGGTTTCGCTGGACGATGCCCGCGTGATCCTGCGCGCGGACAGCAGCAAGAAGTTCTCGGATCCCACCCACTCTGCCTGGTATTTTAAGTCGAAGGGGGTCGACATCGACTCGCGTCTCAAGCAAATCCCCAACCATCATACCAAGGGTATGGTCGTCGACGGCAAGCGCGTCCTGATCGGGAGTCACAATTGGAGTGGCATGGGGGTATCGACCAACCGCGATGCTTCACTGATCTTCGATCACGCCGGAATTGCAAAGTACTTTGCGGACGCGTTTGAGATCGACTGGGATCGCGCCGACCCGGTCCCGCCCAAAAAGTTCGTCCCACGGCCGCGCGGCGAGGAGAGCGTCCTGATGGTTCCACCGGGAGACGAGGCGCCGCAGCGGCCCGGCTATCGTCGGATGCGACTCTCGGACTATCTCGCAATGGTGGATGAATGAGAGCGACTCAAGCCGCCATGTCCAACTGCCCATTGCCGCCAACATCGAGCAGATCGAAATTGCCGTGCTCCTTCAGCCAATAACAGGTCGGCCGTCTTCGATCTAGGTTGTCCATTAGCCGGGCCCCCCGGATGGGTGCAAATCGAACTTCTCCTCCATTTTGGACGACGTCTTTGGAAAGCTTGGAAAACGGGCGCAGGTCTATACGTTTTCGGGAAACCACGACATGTACCGGGACGGCGCGGAGATTTCAGTTGCAAGTAACTACCGACGCCGAATCTGGTGATCCCCTTACAGGGGGTTCCGCTCGTTAGCTCGGGCCGGTCGCTCGCGAATCCCTCTGCAAAGTAGCACCCTGCGACAACATGGCGCGTGTAATATCAAGCTTGAGCCGGCCAACCCTCAGCTTCTTCGGTGTCCACATCGAAGAACTTGAGCGGTCGGGATGGCAATTGGCACTGGCTGTCCTATCTCGGCGTGCGCGAGAGCCAATCGTACACCTTCGATATTATGTCTTTTGATAATTGTTTTCTTAGTTGATTGTCTGCCTCGCGGTCGAACGATTTTATTAGCTCGTCCTTTTCCGGCGGTGTCTTCGATGCCTTCCAAATCTTCACCCAAACTTTGGTCATCGGATTTGAGCGTCGGAACGGGCGCCGACGGCGTCCGTCGGCGTCACGCCTATCTCATCGACGATCCCGAGCGCGGCGCGTTCACGCCGAGTATTGCTGCACAATCGCTTTGCCGCGCGCCGAGATTCCGTCCAGCACCGTGTCAAGCACCGGTTCTTTCAGGCCCTCGACCCTCGCCTCCTTCACGACGTCGCTGAGCGCGTCGGGAATCTTCTCGCCGAGCGCCACCAATCGCGCGATCATCTCGTCGGGATCCATTTTCATCAGTTCCCCCTGGCGTCTCCAATGCCGCGGCAGGACTTCTGAGAACTTGTAATAGCCGCCGATCTTCATCGCCATGCGCAGGCGTCGCCGCTCATGTTCGTCGTTGTCGTAAGGCACGAGGCTCAGGACGTCGTAGAGTGGCGCAAGAAACATCCGCCGGCCCGGGAGGTGGATGACTGAGAAGTTCTTCGCGTGCGCGTCGGTACCGAGCACCAGGAAGCTGAAGGCGATCATGTCAGCGAACGCCGCCTTGTCCGCCTCCGGATCGGTAGCATAGCGCAGCACGTCGTTGGTGATCTGCTCGATCGAGGGTCCGCCCTCGCTCTGGTACTTGACGGCGGGATGCACGCCGAGCGCCTGGCACATGTCTTCCTGGTGGAATCGTCTGACGACGCCATCCTTGTCGATCTCGCGGTCGTACCGGGTGACGACGATCGCGACCTCTTCGCCAAACTTCCCGACCTTAGCTTCGGCCGCCGTGATCCCGAGGTGGTTCGCGAGGCGCAGGCACGCGTACTCGTTCTCGGTCGTGCCTCGCAGGTGAGGCATCGGCGGCTTGAGGATGTGCGTGGTCGCCCGGCGGCCGCTCGGTACGCCCCATCGCTTTCCGTCGAACAGTAAGGCCATCTTCGGCTGCGCGCCGGCGAGACTGAAATGCCCCCGGTCGCCGTCGCGACGTCCCGTCCAGGTCCTCTCCTCGCGCAGGCGCTTGAGGCGGTTCGCGACCTCCGCCTCGTCGATCCACTGAACCTCCCCAGGCGAATCCGCATTGGCGGCCATCCACTCGTCGGTGACGATCTGGATCGCGCCGGCGCAATCCTCTCCGACCTTCGACAGCAGAGCGAACGCGCTGTTCGGCGACACGCCGTAGATCTGTCCCCATTTCTGCAGGGTCTGGTCGCTGTCCGGAAGCAGATTCCAGAGATAGTTGGCCACCTTCGCGCCGGAGTGCTTCTTGGCGGCGAGAGGCAGGGACATCGAAAGCGGAATTTGAACCCTGTCGGCCGCGAGCCAACCATCGGCGTACTCGATGGCCAGGACGCCGGTATCCATCTGCTCGAGACGGCCGATCGGGACGCCGCCCATCAGGACGTTCATGAATTTGCTCATCGCCGCCGTCCCTTGAGAAAGCTCGGCTCGTCGAGCGCCAGATCACCGGTATCCAAGTCGTTGTTCCGTAGAGATCCCGGCACACTGTCGATGTTCAGGTCGATCCCCAGCGCGGCGAAGGCCTTTAGCACCGTTCCGAGGCTCGGATTCTCCAGGCGGCCGGTCTCGAACTGCGAGATCCACTCTTGGGTGGTCCCCAGCGTCTGGGCGAGTTGCTTCTGGGTCAGCTTCCGCCGACGGCGGGCTTCCCGGACGGCCAGTCCTAAGTCACTGATTGTCTTCAAAATCATGCCGTCATCCCGTATGAGATTTAAGATATATAGGCCGAATATGATTTTTACGCGATATCAAAAGGATATTAGTTTTACATAATATCTTAGAATAGGCCATAAAACTCATATGGGTGCGATCGGCGCTCGCTCGCTCGCCCGCGATCAGCCTGAACGACTTCGCCGCCTTGGTTGCGGGTCCGCCGCATGACCACCGTGCCGCGGCCCCGGTGAAGTACCCGGGGGCACGTTTCTATGCCCACGGTGAAAAACGGATAAAGGCGGTCAACGTCTGCAGGCGAGGGCGATCTCGCGCAGGTAGATCTCCGCCTTGAGGAAAGCGATCTCGTCGTTGACAGCCGCCTCGCCGACGTCGATGTACCAGGATCTGGGCTGCCGTCGCTCCATCTGTAGCCGCGACGTTTCAGGACATCCTTCAGATCGAACGGCGACTGCTCGGCCCACAGCCTTACCGTTCTCTTTCGGGCTTGCTCTAGCAGCACCGCAAGCGCCGGCGCGCCTGCGGATGGTAGTCAGGATCTTGATGAGGGCGTGACAGTCGTCGGCCCTGTGCGCATGGTGAAAGAAGCCGGCACCGTTCAACAGGGATCCGAGTTGGGCTCCCGCGAATCCATGGTGGCGCCGTTCCACCTCGGTGGCCGAGCAACCCCATGCCTTGTGCTCGAACACGGCCCCGAAGCGAAGGCTTCGGATCCTAGGGCAATCAGCAGCAACGCAACAGTGACCCCCGCCGTACGATCCTCACCCTCCCTCTATATTCTGTTTGGCTTGGAGAGAGCAGGCCTGAATCGTGCAGGCGACGCAAATTAGCAATCGTGCGCTGGAGCAAAGTGCTCTGAGACTGTTGCTCGAACGCTTCGGTGCTGCAGCGTCAAAGGCCGGACAAGAGCGTGAGTTCTTTAAGACGTGGGGTCGTTCGCGGCTGTTACGCAGGCCGCACCGACCGCGTTGCTTTTGACGTCCTCGACCTCAACCGCGATTTCGAAGTCAGGAGGCGGTATCATCCAAACAGCACCGCCACTGCGACGTGATCGAGAAGGCTGGAAGTAGAGCGCCAGCCGCGCGTTGAACGCAGGCGTCCTCCGGTATCAGGTATCGAGCATCCCGACGAGCGCCGAAAAGCAGACAGTCAACTATCGGTCGCCGCTCGCGCTCTCGCATAAAAGGCCTGAAGTTTTCTGGACAAGAAGTTGCTCGGCGCGGCCAGAGCCGCATCGAACACCCAGTTTATTAGCCCCAACTGCTCTTTTGCGCGGCCATCCTGCTGATCGCTCTCAATCCTTCGCTCCATGCAGACGCGCAGGCGGGCCAACTCCCGGCAGAGGCGTGAAGGCGCGCCAAATAGTAGCCATCGCGGCAGCTGGTCGTAGAACATCTCATGCCGGCCGGTCTGTGCGCACATGCTAAGAAACCGCGACAGCGGAAACTCCATGGTGAGGACGCCAGCTGACTTCGCTTCCTCAAAAAGCCGTTTCTGCATACTCGCCATGGCGTCGAAAACTTCCAGGGCGCGCGTCATCGACGGCTGTTCCTGCTCTCGAGACCGCAAGTAGGCGCGGAGACGTTCGAGGCGTTCCCTTGCCGGTGGATGTGATCGAGGCGCGGTCTCTTGGGACAGATCCTCAATCCATGCAGCCAACGTCAGGATCAGCCACGCCCCCAGAGTGCCCGATATAGCCACATCATCTCCATCGGCAGAGCCGATCAATTCCCGAAACGCGAAACCATCAGCAGCGAATTCCATCTCGAAGTGACTTGTATCTGTTGTGGACAGGTCTCCAGCCGCCACATGCCCGCACTCATGCAGGAGAAGGAACTGGATTGCGAAAAATCTAAGGTTGCTCCCAGCCTCAAGTGGGTGCCCCCAACGCCGGACGTCGGTGACAAGTGGAATTGCTCCAAGTTCCCTGATCACGTCCGGCGTGTCAGCTGTTCCGAGGTGAACGTACCGGTGGATCATCATTCCGAACTGCCAGCCGATCTGCTTAGAACACCGCTTGGCGAGGTAGGGCCGGCTGGAGAAGCGGACCAGCCGACGCCTTAGCCGCAGCAGCCACGGCTCTGAATCCTTTCCAAGCCCCTTTTTGGTCAATGCGTTTCCGAGCGTCTCGCATAGACTTGTGTCCGCGGGCAGCATGAGCATTTCGGCACCGCTCGAGATTAACGGCATCGCACCCATCGGCAACGCGATCACGTAGCCGAGTCCTTGTGATGACCTGAAGGAGTAGACGTGTCCGTTGAATTCTGCGTCGTTGACGGTTCCGGACGCGATCCCCGCGTCCGCTCGGCAGATTTGGCGGAGAGCCGGAGACTTCGAAATCAAGTCCTCGAAGGCGTTGTGCACCCAGTCTGTCCGCTTCAGAAACGAGGAGTAGCGATCGATAAACGTCCCATCCGCGATGCCTAGGACCTTGAATTGTGCTTCCAGATCCGGCGGCGCCCACAATAGATTCGACCCACCGCCGCACGGCGGCACGAGCTTCAGTATCCAGTCCAGCAACTCGGTCGTTTTCTGCAGCTCGGCTAGGAGTTGTTGTGGCGTCATCACTTTCTTTCCGGTCCCGGGCAGATCAGTCGCTTTTGTCCTTGGCTGGAACGCACCCTTTGCAGAGCGTCGCCACGCCTACCCGGAAGAAGAGTACCGCGACGCCCGCAAAGACTAGCGGACTCAGGGGGACAGTGCCTGCAATCGCCATCGGAAGGAGAACCGGCGTAATCCATTTGGCGAGAGCTTGCGCGTCGCCTGCGACGGACTGAAGGCCGGGGCAAATCCTCTCCAGCACATCTCGTCTCTTTACGAGAGACACAGCCTCGTTCAACGCAGATTGCTGTTCGGCTCTCTCCGGGTTCGTGTCGACTGGCTGTTCAGGTAGCGCGTTCATGCTGCCCCGGAGCGCCAGCTCGAGCTCCATGGACTGAAGCGAGTTAAGTACCTCTTGCTCAAATTGTGCCGTCTTAGCATTTTGCATTTGTCTGTACTCCGTATTCAGGTTGGAGCAGGGGCGCGCCGGGTTAGGCAGTAACCGGTATCAATGATCGTCTAGCCACTCTCGTAGGTTAGTCCCCCGGTCGGCACGAATAGTCGAAAGAAATAACGCGCAGGCTGAATCGTTGACGAAAAAGGGCTATGCCAACCGGATAGCTCCAGAGCGCGGCTCTGGTCGCTGCCCGTCAAGGCCCAAGCCCGCTCCCCGGCCGGTCGCTTCGGCGAGATCTGGCAGCATTACTACGGCGGCCGCCGCAAACAGGCGTGGCAGGACGGCAAAATCAGTGAAGTCATTGGGACTACGGCGTTACGACCTGTCCCGCCCTTGTCATCAAGCTGTTCTGGCTCGCAACCGTGTACGGATCGTGCTGATCATTTCGTGAATAGATCCGGTAGGGCCCAGCCGTTCGCTAGGGGCGTCTCGTGGATCACGATCCTGTGGTACGGCTTAGCTACCGGATTGGGAAATGCGAACAAATCTGTCGAGCCTTCGACGAACATGTTTGCTCCGAGCGGCGTCAGGGACGGCAGATGATCTTCAAGATAATCCACATGAGCTCGATTTGGAGCAAGCCCGTCCGACGGATAGAACGTGTAGCGCCCGCTGAAATCGGCCGCGATAATCTCAATCGCTACAAAGTACGTCTCGACCCGGTGAACATCCTGGGTAGCACCCGGCACGACTGCAGCATCTTTAAGATGCTTCCATTTTCCGCGACCAGGAATCAGTTCAGTCTCTCAGGTAATTGAGCATACTATTGCAGGCGTCATCGGCCTCAGCGAAGCTCTGCAGCGGCGAGCCGAGCACCCTGATCGCGCCACGGCTCTGGTCAAGCGGACGCCACGAAGCGACGTAGCCGAACCTTCCGCGAAAACCAGGACCGGTCGGGCCCTGCAAGCTTATAACGAACGAGTAGCCGCCGCTGCGTGCACTCCAAATTTCCATGTTTTTGACAGCGCGGTGGAACTGCAGGGGCATCATGCACCGTTCGCCTGGGCAACTCGACAATGAAATTCTTCCGGCGGACCCACTGGCGTACAAAATCCGAAACTCTAACCGCTGCCGGATGAAAGCGCAGTAGCAGGTCAGCTGGTCTGCCAGGCGAAGCTGTCGTCTAAGTCCTCTTCAATCACCCCGGCCGCGTATAACTGATCGAGCAGGTCGGCTACTGCGAGCACGCTCGCTCCGTCAGTTGTGACCTGCCTAACCAGCTCCGACGCTGTGCAGTTGCCGCAGGCGATTAGATGGCCAACGGAAGTCGGAGCGATGTCGTCGAGCACCCGGTGTTCCATGTTGCGTGACCGGAGATGAAAGCATCGGTTCCCGGCCTGGTATTGCAGGTCCCTGCGGAAGCGGATCGGCAATTTGGGAGCTGGGCTCTCGAGCATATGCTGGTCAATCATGCGCTGCAGCCCCTCGCGGAACTCGTCAGGCGTCCTGAAGAAGCGTTCACTCAAGACGCGGTAGCCGAGAGGCCAGCGTTTGCTACCCGGCACCGGCGTCACCAATTGTAAACGCCCCTGCAGCATATTTACGAGAAAGCCGGAAACACAGGCGATGGTCGTGTGATCGCCCTCCAGCAAGGCGATTGCATCATCTTTGTTGGCGACCCTAAGTTTCTCGCTCCGCTCGCGCGCGCGCCCAGCAAAAGCCTTTGCAGTCAGCGCCTCCTTGCCCTGCAGGACGAGTTCGACACCGATCAGCTCCTCAGGCGAAAACGCCATGTGAATCTGGTCGAGATGTGTTGTGCTCAGCGCGGAGAAACGATTTGTCACGGTGCGATAGCGCTTGAACAGTTCGAGCACGCGCGTGGTGAGCGCGCGATCCCTGATCGGGGCCGCCGTCGTTGTTTGTGGCAATGCGCCCGTGATCTGATAGTAGTCGAATAGAAAGCGGTCGTAGTGTGGGTTGTCCATAGGCTCTGTGGCCCAGTAGCAGAAACCAGTACGGGCAGCCGAACCAAACATCTCGCTCGCGATACCGACCACACCGCGCCAAAGCGCTGCATGCTCTTCGCTATATTCGTAATAGCCTTTGAAGCGGTCGGCCGAGAGGCCGCAGAACCAACAACCGACGGAGCAGCCGTCGCTCAGCTCGAAAGCGATGATCGGGTACGTGACCGACGCCGCCGTTACGCCCAATTCGTCGTTGCAGCGCCGGATTTGGCGCTCGCGCCAAGCATGAAAGCGAGAGTTGATCGTCGACATTTCGCCCTCTTCGCGCAGGATGCCGCGATGGCGCAACATCTCGCAGATAAACTCGTCCCACATCATAGCCAGGGGCCAGGGCGTAGACTCCGGCTTGAAGCGGTGTTTCAGGTAGCCGCCGCGCCAGAGCGGCAGCATCTTCATTGGGTCAACTTCGATGCCGTAGCGCTCTGTTACCGCGCGAGGAGAATCAACGTTCTCCGAAAGCGCCCTGCGGAACTCCAAGTCACAGCCAGCCGCTCCATGAAGCGCTTGATGTGTGACAACGTGCGCAGTTGCTCGGGGGTACGCCGGTCAAAGATCTGTCGGCAGTGTTCGGTGGCAGTGTGCGTCATACGGTGCGGGTGCGCCCTAAAGCCGCATCTCTAGGCCTGAAAGCAATGATCTCACGCCTGACGAGGCGTGATTTCAGTTCTCTTCGCACCGGTTCGTCTCCTTGAGGACGAGCCAATGCGATCAGAGCTGAAAACATGTCAGGCCGCGACCGCGACAACAACTACAATAAGCAAAACGATAGCGACCAGGTCACGGCCGGCTTCCGCGGCTTGCACGGCGCTCGTGGGTGCCTCCGACGATGAACTAGCCAACGCAGTGGTATGCACAATGCTGCTCAAGCCCGCACCGCTTAAATCCTGCCTGCCGCCGACAATCGCGTCGACCTGCATCAACTCGTGTCGGCCTGGCGCTCGGATGCTGCTCCTAATCTCGTCAACCGTGAAATCGTAGCCGTGACTTCTTCCGACCGCTACAATCGGTGCAAGACCTGTAGCACTCTGCTTAAGGTTTTCGAGCAGACTACCCTCTTTCGTTAGATTCTTGACAAACCGTTCTACCTCAGCCTGCGACATAGCCGGGCCTCTGCTGTTGCTACCTATCCGTCGCCTTGGAAGCGATCGGTGATCATGCCGTAACAAAGCAATCCGCATACCAAACTGAAGTTGCCGCTTTTGCGCTTTGTCCGACCGTGCGTATCGTCAACTTGCCGACATTGGTCTCGAACCTAACAAGCGCTCAGTGTCGAAGTCGCCGCTGAAATGTCCGCTTCCTCCAAGCTCGCCCTGACACGAGCGCCATCTGCATCACGCTGAGCGTCAATAGCAGCCGGGACAAAGTTGGCCGTTCGTATTGCCTCGCCTGAGATGAAACACGCCGCTTGATCGATGTAGCTCCGGTTGTCAGTCGGAGGTTGCATCATGACGCGCAGGATCGGAGGCGCCGGGGACGTCGCGAAGTGCCCATTACACGCAGTGGCAGCCGCAGTCCCGGGATCACCGGCACGGCCGCTCCTTTAGCCGTACGCGGGATGATCGGCTCGGCCGCTTTGCGTCTGAGCGATTTCGTTCTTCATCTAATTAGGTGAACAGTTCGCTCCGCGCTTGCCGGAACTCTCACGTAGGTCGCGCTCTCGTCTGTTCTCGCGCTGGCGCGACTATGATTAGCGGCCCGAGCATGGCTCAAATTGTAAGGCAGAACGACTGGTCGCGAGTAGAGATCGAAATTCACATGTTCGGTGCAAGACTGGGTCTGGCCGCGGTCCGCATCGCCTGGACCTCCTAACCAGCTTTACCGCCAGATGAATGCGATGCACGACGCAAATCTGCGCGCCGACTGCGAGGTCGGGCGGAATGAGACGTTGCTCGGAGATGATCGCATCAGACGTGGCAGATGCGGCCGCCGGTTTATCTCCCTTGCTTGACCTTTGTCAGCTTCTCGAAAGCCAGCCTCTTTAACACTCGAACTTGGCCTCTCGATGACGAAGCCACCCATGTCTGAATTCGTGACGAACTTCAGCTCACTCCCTGGGGGAGATCTTCAAGTGGCCTTTGTTCTCATAATAGAAAGGGGAGCTTTATGGATCCGAACCCGATCGATAATGCCCGTTCACCAGAATCACCAACGGCGCACGTCTGGACACAGGAAGATCATGATTTGTTCAGTCAGATCATAAATGAAGCTGGACCGATCATCATCTGCCGCACCTGAGGAAGCGGTAGATGTCTCATTTGCCGGGACTGAAGATAGTTGCCGCTCTCGTTGTGGAGCAAACAGTTCTCCGGCTCCGCCAGCAGATCGGGCACCGTCTGGCAGCCATGATTTCCAGCGGCAACACTCAGACCGAGCACCTCTTCGAAAGTCGTGCCCGGAACAACGAGCTCAGGCGAAAGATCAAAGATCTCACGGAAGCGCCGGTTTACAACTCGCAGCCGCCCCCACTATCGTAGAGGCAGAGACCCTGAGACATGTGCGTCAGCGCCGCATCCAGTCTCAGGTTCGTCGCATGCAACTCGGCTTTCTGATGCTTCAAACTGGTGATATCGCTATAAACGAGGATAACGCGCCCCTCTTGGGTCGGACTGCGGCTGACTCGTAGCCACCGTCCATCTGGGAGTTGAGCCTCGCTCGCCAATCCTTCGACGTCGTCAAAGACCTCACGTTGGGTAATTTCAGCTGCGGTTGATTCATCGCTCGGTACCTGGTCGGCTCGCAAAAGATCGGAATGGATAAGCTGCGAGGAGCAGCCGATGAATTCGCTCGCTCGGGAATTGATCAATGCTATCTGTCCGTTCGCATCTGTTTGTAGGAGCGTAGCCTGCGGGCCCAAGGTATCGATGCCCGAATCATGGCAGTCAGCAGCAGCCGCTCTGGAGCATGAGACGACAGATGTCCGCAGTGTCGCCGCATTGGCTCCTTCGGCGATCGGGATGCTCAATTTCCGAGGTCGGGCTCCCGTCGCCAGCATGAGCCGGTGATACGCTATTGCTGATCCGTTTGAGAGCGTGACAATACTGGCCGCGCGATCAATTGAAATCACTTCGCTGCCCTGGCGATAATCGATCCCCAAGCTCGGCAAGGCGTTCCGACGTGACAATCAATTTTGGTCCAGGGTTGACCTCGTCGCTCAGGACCGCCTTCGACAGAGGTGGGCGCTCATACGGCAGCGTACTTTCATTGCCGATGACCACCATGCCAGCAGCCTCCCGCAGAGCGACGGCAGCGGCGTTACCAGCTTCGCCCGCCCCAACGATCACTATCGTGGATTGGTTACTCACGCGACTAAACGATTTACGGGTGACGACTGCTCATCGTTCGCCGCCTCCTCAAACAGATTGCGCGCACCAGGGATTTGAGCAGGACAGCTTCCTGCCAGCGGTCCGTGGTGTCGTTGCCCAGCCGATCGCTAATTGCGTAAGGCTGTGGGCCAAGTTCGCATGCGAAGGTGAGGCGGGCATCCGCAGCAGCGCGTCTTCCAGCTCTTGAATCCGGATTTCGACCATCCAAGAAATAGGTCCAGCCAGATCTTGTGTTGAGGGAACGTGATCTCGACCTGTATCTGCTCGCGAGACGCAACACGGCCATGAAATGCCCAAGTGCGATCGAGCACTCGCCGCACCAGCGCTTCGTCCTCGTCCGAGATCGGATACCAGAATTCGCAGCTCACCAAGAAGTGCGAGAGATCGGCAAGCAGGCGCATCTCCGGAACCTGATCCATCAGGTCGAGCGTGAAGAGGAGATCCGTCGTCATCCTGTTGCGATGCGTTTCGAAGTAGATTACCCAACTTTACCCGGATGCTGAGTTCGTGCGCTGTGACCAATCCGACATCTTTTGAATAATAGCGAGCGGGGGCCAGAATTCCGCTCTTATCTCTTCTCCGCTGGCAGACCGGTTCGTCTGCTTTCTCCCAAGACTTGAGCCGCTGCCGGAGAAATCCGGCGGCGGTCTTTTTTGGGGCGTCATCATGCCCACTTGGCAGTCGAGATATCGAGGTGATTGCAGCCGGTCCGATGGACGGATAGCGTAACGATAGTCGTGCCTGACACATCCCGCCCGTTGCGCCGTCTCATGTAACGAAAAAGACGGGCTACGAAGTAGATCATGGGACGGAGCAGCACCGGAAACGATGTGATAAGTGGTTCAGGCTCATCCGAGGCCCGAACGGCGAGTTCATCGAGCTGGAAGCGCGCGCTGTCGCGGCCTCCCGATGCCGTGCACCCCCGCTGCAAATCGCTCGGAAATCTGTAATCCCGTGGGGTTCTTCAGCGGCGTCACCACGATCGCCTCCATAGAATAGCAATTAGCGACGGGGCCGCATCCAACTTTTAGCTAATGCCTATTGCAACGCCAGCTGCGATTGATTCCGGCGATATCGACGAGATCACCTCGCGAGGCAGCCCAGCATTGCCAGTCCCGAGCAGGAAATGCACAAACTGCGCTGAATTCCCCCTAGATCGTGAACCTGCTGTTGACGCTCCCAGATACGCATATCAGGTCGTCCTGAGACCGCTGTTGAGCGCGTCCTCACCAGCCAAACGGAAAAATGCATTCTCTCGAGCGACAACGATTCACCGAAGGCTTGAACCCGCACAGACTTCATCGCGGAAAGGCGGCCAGTCTTCTGGGGTCGTCAAGACAAACCCATGCTCGGGAAGCTGCGGATCACAGACAGTCCCGCGCGTCACTTTGCTCAAGTTGGCCGCTTCGAAGTCGTCCCATCCAAAAGCGCGGCCATTGGAAATGACGATCCGTGCTGGCCAAGACTTACCAGCTCCATCTCCTCGCTCATCGTCCGTGTAAGAGCCTCTGCTGGTAGATGGATGAGTCCGTCCAGATGGGAGCCAAATCGCTTCTCCGCTGCAGTAATTTCAGAATCGCTCGCGACGGCAAACAACGCCTTGAAGCCAAGGCTTATGAACCATTCCTTCCGCCGAAGTTCGAGCTCCTGTCCGGCATCAACAGGTACGCCCGCCGCCGACCGCTCGATCATAGATGCGCGCGGAAATTGGCGACGCCGGTGATGCCGGCATCCTTCAACGATTCGGCCCTATCCTCCCAGCAGGCGAACGGGTCGATCATGATTATCGCCGCATAGAGAGCCGTCGTTGCCTGGTCGAGGGTTAGCAAGTCTCGCAAAAGACAGTCGTTCCAGTCCAGGATTGGCAGGGTCGCCATGACCAGCAGGAAGCCTTTTGGAAGGCTGCGCAAGGAGGGCGCGTAGACTTGCAATTGTGCGCCTTTAGCTATGTCCGACATCTGTGTAGCAAGTTTGCCGCGAACTCTCGCTCTCAACGTTTCTACCCAATATTACCCATTTGGCCGCCTCACCAATCTTATACCCGGGTAGAGCCGGGTCTAGACCACCTATAGTTAGGTATGATCTGGGAGGAAGATCGTGTCTCACCATTGTACGGACGACCAGAGGTCGGCCCGTGATGGTAACCTGTCCGAACTAGCGACTGGATCCGCGACTACGGATGCGGTCGCGATCGTGGCCACGCTGGATACCAAGGGCCGCGAGGCGTCTTACCTTGCGGACATTATCGAGGCGTGCGGCCGCAAGACCATCCTGATCGACGTCGGCACTGGGAGGGATGGCGGCGACAAACCAGCCGATGCGAAGACCCCCACGGAACTCTTGAAGCAGATTGCTGAAAGGACGCGCAGTAAGGTTGGTGACCTCCTGGGGGCAGGAACGATCAGCGCGATTGTCGGGGTTGCGGGGGGTAGGGCAAGCGCGGTTTTCGGCGAAGTTGTGTCTGAGCTGCCTTATGGCTTTCCGAAATTTCTGGTGAGCAGCGCAAGGCCTGCGCTACTCGCCGAATTGGCCACTCACAGCGACATCATCCTCTATCCGACGCTGGTCGATCTGTTCGGCATCAATGTCTTTACCAGTAGGGTGCTCAAGAACGCGGGGCGGGCCATTGCGGCCACGCACTATGCTCCCGTCAAGCTTGGACGAGACAAGAAGATCGTTGCGATAACGGCCTTCGGCGTGACCACGCCGGCCGCGAATCAATGCGTAGCGCGGCTTGCCGACGCCGGTGTAGACGCGATCGTCTTTCCGGCTAACGGGGCGGGCGGCCATAAAATGGAGCAGCTGATCGCGGCTGGTGAATTCGACGCCGTCATTGATTTGACCATAACGGAGCTCGGAGACGAAATCGTTGGAGGCACCGCAAGCGCCGGTCCGGATCGGCTCAAGGCAGCGTCGCGGCAACAGATTCCGCAAGTGATCGCGCCCGGTGCGATCGATATGGTCAATTTTGGCCTGCCATCGAGCGTTCCTGATCAGTTTCGGGGTCGCCAGTTCTACGCCCATACGCCTTACACGACGCTCATGCGCACAACTGCGTCTGAGAACGCGAGCATTGGCCGGCTTACGGCAGAACGGCTATCGCGTGCCAAAGGACCCACGATGGTCCTTTGGCCGGCGAAAGGCGTATCCGATTACGTAGTTGGCGGTATCGAGGCTTGGGATCCTCTCCGGCTCGACCTCGATGCTCTCTTGGACAAGTTCTGGGCTGCTGGGTTCTCCGGCGTCATCAACTATCCGACGATCTCAACCATGGGCGACAACTGGCGTGACCGCCGCGGCCGCGTCGGCCTTGGCTTTGAACGTGAGGTCGAACTGATCGCTCTCGCGCGAAAGAAGAATATCTTTTCGCTCGCCTATGTCGCAAGCCCTCAAGACGCCAAAGCGATGGCAAGTGCAGGGGCCGACTGCATCGTCCCACATGTCGGCGCAACGCGCGGTGGCCTTGTCGGTCATGAGGAGGGGCAATCCGTTAAGGAGGCGATCCGGCGCATCAATGAGATCAACGCGGCGGCGCGAAGCATCCGGTCGGACGTGCTCTCGCTTTGCCATGGTGGGGCAATTGCCGAGCCTGAAGATACGATCGAGGTCTATCGGACGACCGAGTGTGTTGGCTTTGTTGGCGCATCCTCGATCGAAAGAATTCCAATTGAGCGGGCAGTGAAAACAGCGGCGGCGGAATTCAAAGCTGTCCCGCTTCCGCAAACTCATTGATGTTCACTGCAACGTGCAGCGAGGCCGCATGAACGCGCCAAATGACCGAGCTAAGCCGGACACGATTGCTTTCGCCTCAAAAGGAGGGACGAGAGCGGATCAGGACTGGGAGACAGATGTCCTCGTGATCGGAAGCGGTGCGGCCGGGCTGTCGGCGGCGCTCGATGCGGCAAAGGCCGGACTGCGCGTCATTGTATGCGAGAAATCTCCGCGACTTGGCGGAACGACGGCCCTTTCGAATGGCATGATCTGGGTTCCTTGTTCTGCTCAGGCGCGCGCGGCTAACATCGATGACACCATCGCCAATGCGAGGACATACCTGCAGCACGAACTCGGCGTTCATTATCGTGCGCAATTCATTGATGCTTATCTTGAAGACGGCCCGGCGGCGCTAACTGCGCTCGAGAACGGCACGAGTGTCAAGTTTACCCTGGCCACTACGCCCGATTATCACTCGAGCCAACTTGGCGGCGCTGATAAGGGACGGGCACTGAGCCCGGCCCCCTATGATGGGCGGCTTCTCGGCAAGGACTTCGATTTGATTGGTGATCCCATTCGGGTTGTGCTCGGGGGCATGATGATCTCATCGAGCGAGGTGAGAAGCTTTCTCAACCCACTCCAATCTGTTGCGTCGCTCAAACACGTCGTAACTCGCCTGAGCCGCTATGCGCGGGACCGGCTCAGCTTCAGGCGTGGTACTGAGCTCAGCGGTGGGAATGCCTTGATCGCGCGGCTGCTGGTGAGCCTGCACGAGTACGGCGTAGAAATTTGGCCATCTTCTCCAGCGGTCGAACTCACGCAGGAAGGCGGGCGCGTCACGGGTGCCATTATCAAGCGGATCGACGTTGGCATCCGCGTGCGCGCCTCACGTGGTGTTGTTCTCGCAACTGGCGGCTTTGCCCGGAACGCGCAGTTGAGAACGGACGTCAGTGGTGCACACCAGCATGATGTTACGTTGGCCCACGCCGATGTTAACGGTGATGGCATTGGGCTTGCAACTACGCTCGGGGCCGCCATCGACAAAGATGTCGCATCGGCAGGCTTCTGGACGCCGGTGTCAATCCTGAAACGCGGCAGCGGCTCGCAGGTTGTGCCATACGGCTGGCTCGACCGGGGCCGTCCTGGGGTCATTGCTGTCGGTCCAAACGCCAGACGCTTCGTCAACGAATCGAATTCGTATCACGATATTTGCCTGGCAATGTTTGAAAACGGCTATCCAGCAGATAAGCGATTCTACTTCATCTGCGATCGCCAGTTCGTTCGATTGAGGGGCATGGGGCACCTACTGCCATGGCCCTGGACGTTGAGTATCGGTAAATATGTCCGCCTTGGCTACGTCAAGGCAGGTGAAACGATTTCTGAGCTCGCAAAGCAGCTGGGACTAGATCCCGCTGTGCTTCAAAAGACGATCGAGGAACACAACGCGCACGCTGCCCAAGGACGGGATCCCCTCTTTAAGCGTGGGGAATCGGCTTTCAATCGCACGCTCGGCGATCCGACCGTCGGAAAAAATCCAAATCTTGGACCAATCAAGAGCGGACCATTTGTCGCGCTGCCGATCGTTCCGGCAACGCTTGGCACGGCGACCGGATTGGCGACGGACAGTTACGGAAACGTCCTGGATGCACAAGGCAATGCAATCCAGGGTCTTTATGCTTGCGGCAACGACATGACGTCGCCGATGCGCGGGATTTATCCCGGGGCAGGCATAACAATCGGTCCCGCCATCGTATTCGCATATCGCACCGTCAACGCAATAGTGCTTTCCGCTGATCAGGAGCAAAAAGCCGTCGCCTCCAGAGCTTGACGATCTACCACACTCGTCTGTGGCGGGGAATATGTGCTCGGGTCCGGGGCGCGCATCGATAGAAACGTCGGCCCCGACCCGCGACATCCTCGAGGGGCGGCCGGGTTCGAGTTTGGTGAGCCCGGCGGAGGGGGAGATCGCCGCACCAACTGTCTACGATGTATCGCAAAGAGCTGGGCTCCCAACAGGTGTTCCAAGACATATGACAGCGCGAGAAATCGATCGTTCAACAGCTAGGCGGCGTAGTGAGGAGTCGAAAATGTCAGGACAAGCAGCGCAGGCGTCTGCTTCCCCGACGCGATCGCAATCCGCTGGCCGCGAGGCAGTGATGCAACTCGACAAGATCGATTTTCGTCTTCTTGATCTTGTCCAACGAGACAATCGCCTCTGTAGTGAACAACTTGGAGGGAAGGTCGGCCTATCCGCATCCGGAGTTCAACGTCGGCTGAAACGCCTTCGATCGACGGGTGTCATAGAGGCCGACGTTTCCATCATTTCTCCAAAAGCAATTGGCCGTAACGTGACCGCAGTGGTTCTCATTTCCTTGGAGCGCGCGCGTGCCGATACCGTTGATCGTCTAAAGAGGCAAATTCGCAACATGTCTGAAGTGATGAGCGCATTCTGCGTTACAGGTCTGGCTGACCTCGTCTTGCTCGTTACCGTAAACGATATGGAAGATTACGAGCGGTTTGCCCGGCGCCTTACAGACGAAAGTTCAGACATAAAGCGCATTGAAACAATGGTTGTCATGGATCGGTTCAAAGCAGGATTTACTTTGCCAATAGCCTCCATCGCATGGTGTTAAGCGACTGACGAAGAGGACATTGGCTTGCTCAACTACCGTCGACCGCAGTCCGTAAGGGGCGGCTTTGGTCTTTATGACTCGATCGATGTATCGGTCGCTGATTGAGGCTTCTCGAGCTGACGTGGAGAGTACCCCTTCGCATGCCGTCGCGGCCGCGGGGGCAGATCTTGCCGCTAAAATTGGCGCCAAGGTCATCATCGGGTTCACGGCAGGCGGGACGACGGCTGCTCGGATCTCGCGCAGCCGGCCGCCGGTGCCGATCCTTGCCCTTACCCCCGGACGAGAAAGTGGCTCGGCGCATGTGCTTGTTGTGGGGGGGGGCGCAGTGCCGTGTCTAGCGGTCCTTCTGGTTATGAGGAGATGACGCGGATCGCCTCGGCGGCCGCGCACCACGAAGGCTATATTCGATTGGGCGACTTGGCTTTGATTGTCTCTGGAGTGCCGTTTGGACTTAGAGGCGCGACAAACAATCTTCGCGTTGTCGCTTGTTAAGACAATGCCCTTATCGCGCTGCAGAAGGCCACCCGATCGTCATATGGACCACCTCAGGATTCAGCTGTGACCGGGCCCGATATTGCTTGAGTTCGAGGCAGCATCAGCCTTCCAAGCTGAATACGAGGGTTCGATTCCCTTCACCCGCTCCACTCCCTCCCAAACTTTCCTAGAAATTCCGTAAATTATCGAAATACATAGACTTTTCGGGCTGTGTTTGATACGTGTATTCTCAAGAAACGTCCAACAAAACGTCCAACATTTCGTCCAACACGTTCTTGAGAATGCCCGACTTTCTCACCCGCCGTCACGGCACCTGGCAGTTCGTTCGTCGCGTACCGATTGAGTTCGCGAAGCTTGATCGTCGCCGTGTCATCAAGCATTCGACGCGCATCAAGATCGCTGATGATCGCGCAGGGCGGCGCGCTGTGCGAGTTGCGCAGCAGCTCAACGAGCAACTCGAGATATTCTGGAAGGGACTCGCGAACGGGCAGCGGACAGAACAGCTCTCAAGCTATGAGTCCGCGCGGCAGCGTACGCGCTCGCTGGGGTTCGAATACGTCGAATACGACGAACTGCTACGTCAGCCGCCGGAAGCTCGCTTGCAGCGCCTCGAGGCCCTCGTCGCAAAAGGGGTAGCTGATGATAGTGCCGCCCGTGCAGCATTGTTCGGGGCCGCGAAGAGGCCGGCCTTTATGCTGTCCGCTCTGTTTACCGAATAAGAAGCCATGACAAAGGACGAGGTGAGGGATCTTTCGCCCGATCAGCTCCGCATTTGGCGCAATGGGCGCTCGCGCGCCGTTGAGCGGTTCGTGAAGATTGCTAAAGACAAGCCCATCAATGAAATCAACGAAGAGGACGGCATCAATTACTGCGAATGGTGGCGTGGCCGCATCATTGCCGAAGAGGCCGAGCCCAAGACAGCCAACAAGGATATTGGTCAACTCAACCGATGCTGAAGGAAGTCAGCATTCGGCGGCGGCTCAACCTGCCTGACATCTTCAAGGGACTTCGGCTGAAGGGCGGGGTCGAACGGCCACGGGTCCCCTATGAAACAGATTTCATCCAGAAGCGACTGCTTGCAAAGGGCGCCCTGGATGGCTTGAACGAGGATGCTCGACTGGTCTTGTACGTGGTGGCCGACACGGGTCTGCGACCTTCAGAGGTCGTGAACCTTCAGGAAGATGCGATCATTCTGAAGGGGCCAATACCTCACGTGAAGATCTTGCCGGAGGGGCGCCGCCTCAAGACGGCCGATTCACAGCGAGAGATACCGTTGGTCGGCGCTGCGCTCGCCGCCATGAAAAAGCGGCCGCAGGGCTTCTCGCGCTATCGTGATAAGTCTTCCAATCTATCCGCGGCGTTGAACAAGTATCTTCAGGAGAATGGGCTGCGGCCCACGAAGGAACACACCGTCTATTCGCTGCGACATAGCTTCAAGGGCCGGCTGATCGCGGCTGAAGCCCCCGATAGCCTCATCGACAGTCTCATGGGCCACAAGACCTATAAGCCGAAGTACGGGAAAGGCCCGTCGCTTGAATTGAAGCTCAAATATCTTCAGCGGATTGCCTTCAAGGCGCCTACTTCGCTGTAGGCCAACAGCCGACGCCGAGCGCGTGCCTTCGTATCTTCCCTGTCCTTCAATTCCTGATGCTCGGCCTCAAATTTTTCGTACATCGGGACCCAGAAGTCGCCATCCTGCTCGATGAAATAAGCGAGCAGCACCAGCGCACGCTCGATGCGCTCGATCATCGTAAGCTGAGATGGTGTAGCTCCTTGCATCGCGGCGTGCCCGGTTGTGCACGACAATCGGAACACCGCGAGCCGCAAAAGTCCTTCGTAATCTCTCGGAAATGCGGCTCAGTGACGAGCTTTCCCATTTTGTACAACCTGTTCTCTCTCCTCCAACTCCACGCCAGTCGCCTTTTCTAGCTGGCTCTGATCGTGCATGCTGCGACGATGCTATTGTTTCTTGCGAACGTCTTAGAGCAATTGGATTTGGCCCTCGAGCACCTATCGAAGGGCGACGTTAACAATGCGCGCTTCGGCGTGATGTTGACCGACAACGCCCTTGAACTCGTCTTGCATCAGATCGCCAAGGACAAGGCTTCTGAGCTGAAGTCATTCTCTTTTCGGGGGGAGACCTACGAGCACCAAGAGGCCCTCGACAAGGCCCTAGGTCGGACCTTTCCGGAGAAAGTCGCGTTTGCCCGATTGACGGGTGAGATGACCGAGGAGATCGCGCAGACCGTGCTCATCATGCATGGCGTGCGAAACGAGGTCTATCACGCCGGTTTGCAGCACGAGGCAATACTGCCAAGCCTTGCTGTCTTCTACTTCGATGTCGTGTGCGGGTTCCTCAACGGGTACCGGCCATTGTATTTTGGGTGGTCATCCGGTCAGCGTCTCCCAGATCGTTCGAAGAAGTATTTCAAAGGGCATCCTAGCTTTCCCGGCGAGATCGAGGATTTTGGAAGAGGCTGTGGCACATTATCTGCCGCATGCGCGCATAATAGCGTCACCACGGTCGCCACCCTTGCCGATCATCTCGACGAGATCATTCAGGAACAGGACACTTGCATTAAGATCGTAGCCGACGGGGTCTATGAAAATCAGCGGACGACACGGGATCAGGCTGTTGTTGATTGTCAGACTTGGCCTCTTGCCTTCTCGCAAGAGGCGATGGCGTTTGCGCAGAAGCGCGGTTTTTCCGGAAACCGACTTGAGTTCGTCGAGTGGCTCGGCAAAAACTATCCGCTAAAAGCCAAGCGCGACCCAATCCAACGTTGGGCGCAGCGCGCGGACAAGCTGCGCATGGAAAAGAATCCGCACAGCGCACTTCGACACTACAAGGCATTTATCATGGAAACCGAGCGGTTACGGGAATGGATATTGGAAGCCGCCGACGCCTGTGAGCGTGAAATCGACGCGGCGATCGATCGCGCACGCGGCAAATAAATTGATCCGGAAATCTACATAAAATTTCGGAAATCGAAGACGTCATCGACCATATTTGGATTTTGCTGGATAATTCGCGCGAAGCGCTGAGAATATTCGAGCGTCACCGGCAGTTTTTTATAGAGCGTATTGTTATTCCAATCCATTTTCGTAAGCCCGAGAATGCCCGCGCAGGTATCGTGCCATCCTCCCGCACCGGTAAACCGTTTGAGCAGAAGCGGGGATGGGATTGGTTTGAGATTGCCTTCCTTGTAGACGGGCTTGGATGCCGTCATGTGGACGCCGTTCACGCTGCCTTGTGACCAGAAAAATGCGGCATCGGGGGTTAGTGGTAGGTGTGTCCCGCGGAGAAGGGGGTAGCCGGAGGCGCGTTTGTTATCGCCATAGGCGAGTGCCATCCAGTTCGATGATTTTACAATCTGGACAAGCTCGACATTCGTCCGGTCGCTGAACGCATCGAGGGTCCCCAGGATCTCCTCCTCCCTGAAGGGGGTATTCTTATGTACCGTCACTTTTTTAGGAGGACGGCCCGAGTGGCCGCTCTGATAGATTTCAAGGCTGCGGGACATCACGGCCATCATTTCATTGTAATCGAGATACGGATTGCCGCGCCGGTCCTGCGTGAAGCTCTTGGTATCGTAGGCAACGAACTGAAAGCCAGTGCCGTCCGGGTCGAACACCTGGCTACAGCAGGTCGTATAGTCAGTCCCGTCGCTGCCTTTCTTCATCGCATAGCTGATGCCGATATAGGCCTCGTCGGGGTTTAGGCCGGCGAGCTTCCAGGGAATTCCGCCAGCCTTGGCATAAAGTGCCACGCTCAGGCCCCACATCACATTCGCGCGGCATTTGCGCAGGAGGGCGCCCGCTAGGACAATCTGGATCGGAATCCGGGTTGGTGCGCAGAATGCCTTGAGAAAATCATGCAGGTCGAAGCCCGGCGATTCAAAGCAAGCTTCCCAGGAATTCGGCAGATACATGAGCAGTACGTCAAACTCGGCCCGCTGCAGGGTGAGCTTGCCGATCGCATCGAAAATCTGACGCGCGAGTTCATTGCGATTGCCCTGAAGCGCGAGCTGGTTGAGATCCTCCGGCATTTCGAACCGGCGTGCTGTCTCGGAAATCAGCGGGGTACGGAACAGCTGTTCGAAGCCCGGATATTCCGGATAGTAGTTGAGCGCTTCGCGCGGCCGAGCCGAACCCTTCAGTTCGCGGAGAATGCCGTCCAGCTTTGGCAGCAACCCCTTCGGAGCCAGTAAGGCGACGCGTACCCGCGTTGGGATACCGAGCGGCAGGCTATAAGGACCATGCTGAAGAAGGCCACGGAGGGGATGCTTGTCCAAGCCGTTACCGGCAAAAACGAGGTCCGGTTCGGGGATCGTCGCATATCCATCCATTTCCGAAGGCGATGCAGTCATGCAATCATCCTCCGGCTAAAAGCCGTGCGCGCATTGACGACGATCTTCGGCGAGCCGGGACCCTCCGGTCCTTCGAAAGGCTTCAAAACGTGATCGGCCGCTCGCCCCGAGCTGGGAAGCAGGACATTGATCCATGCCGAGAGCAATGCGTCGCCCCGGTTGTTGAACCGGTTTCCCAGCCGCTCATCCAGAAAACTCGTGGCTTGCTGTCGTGCGTGCTTAGGCCAAATCCAGACATCGGGTTTCAGGACAAGCCAGAACCGGCCGTCAATTTCGTCCACATCGAGCCGGACCGCCTCGGCCCACCACACTTCTTCGGATTTGGGGTGATCCGGGGTTATCGCGGAGACCATGCCATCAATCCGGCCATGCAGACTGCCCCCGACACATTGAGAGATGCCCCGTGTCAGGTCCGGATTAAGATGTAGCCGATCGAGAATAAGGACCGATCCGCCGCGCCAATCCCGCATCAGCAGCGGCTTCCCTCGGATAAGGGAAAGGCCTATCGCACGCTCTATGAAGCCCTTAAGCTGGAGATTGTTCGCGTAATCCTGAAGCGGTCCTTGATGGAACACGGCGACAGCGAGGTGAGATCTGTGCCAAACGCTTGCCGCAGGGCCTGTTCGCCGCCCCATGCCAAAATCGACGAGCCTTTTGTCGCAATGATCTTATTACGTGCCTGCTTTTCCGCGGCGTGAATATCATCCCAGTCCTTGGGCGCCGCAAAACTGAGTTCAAGGCAACTGTCGGGTAGCTCTATCAACGGAAGTGCATTCAGGCGGAGAATTGGCTCGCCGGTGCCAGCTCCCTTGCGCGGAATAGAAACGGCTTGAGAGCCGGTCCGGTCGATCTTCTCGATGAGTTCTTTTGGCCTCTCCGGGAATTGCTTCCAGATCCGTGACATCAGGGAATCGAAGGTTTCGATTTCGATGAGCTCGGCGCGCACCCCCTTGGCGTGAGCCGCTTCTAATAGCGCGGTCACGGCCGGGAGCGGCTGCCGCCCCTTCAGGGTTGTCCAGTAAAGGCCATGGGGGAATGGATTGGGGCCGTCAAGAACGCGGTGAAGGAGCTGCATCACGCTCTCGTCACGACCGCTGTAGCCTGCCACGATCATGCCGAACCGATTGCAGGCCGTTACAAGGCAGTCGCCCATCTCGGCATTTTGTGTTTTCAGATCCTCCGTAAGATTCTTGATGCTCGTGAAGCGAAAGTCGCCGTGAAGCTTGCAGTAGATGGGGAAGGCATCGTTGTTCAGTGCTTGCTTTGCGGCGTAGCTTCCTTCGAGATGAAATGCAGCGAGGCTCTTGCCGGTCACTTCCGCAACGGCGCGTTCGACAACCGTGTCGAAGTTGGTCGTAAACACGACCTTGATTGCTCCCGTGCTGAACAGGCCGCCAAAGACTCTGTGACCGAGAGTGAGGGATGATGCTTTCTCGGAGAGCTTAGCTTGCAGATAACGGCTTTGCCGTTCGAGGTCGGCGCCGAAGATCAGTTCGAAACTTCGGCTATAGGCCGTGGGATCGCTCGACGCGGGAAAGCCGCGCGACATCAGATAGGATTCGATCTTCTCGCGGACCGCAGCGTTTTGCAGATCGTTCGACGAAACTTCCTGGTGCTCTTCAGAACAATAGTAGCGCCGCTTTAGATCCCAAATGATATCCCAGGCTGTAGGTAGGCCTGCACTTTGGGACGAGCCCGCGCCGAGCATCCAAGCAAACATGCCTGGCGCTTCCGTTACGATGCGGATGAACTCTGCTTGCTCCATTGGTTCAGGCTAGCTTTGCTGGGCGCATACAACCACTGATAAAATACTACTTATATAATCGCCTTTGAGTTGACGGGCGCGAGGGAAGGCCGATCGGTCGTCGCGATGCGGATTGGGGACGGAAAGGCCTGGCAAAATTGCTCCCGAAGCGTGCGTGATATGTTCTTTCGCGTGAATGGGGTGTTCCGGCTGTCCACAGCTTTCAGAAGGCCTGCTGAGCCGGCATCCGGCGGTCTAAGACGGCTCCGCCGCGGCTGACCTAAGGTACTGAAAGGATTTCATAAATTTACGCCGAATTCTGGCTGGTTTGCTGTTCTTAGAGATTATCAAGTCATAATTGATTTATATGAGGAATTTCAAACTAGCCATCGGTTTGAATATATGCTATATTATCAAGCATGACTAGATCAAAGGGACGCCTTCTAAACCAGCTCGACAAGCTCCTCCCAGAAGGGCTGCTGGTGGATTCAGCTTGGCTCAAACGCCACGGCTACTCCACCCAGCTTCAAAACCTGTACGTAAAGTCAGGGTGGCTCGAACAGCCCAACCGCGGTGTTTTCCGGCGTCCGCGTGGCGCCCTAAGCTGGCAGCAGGTTGTCATATCCCTACAAACCATCCTCAACCATTCACCGCTTGTGGTTGGCGGGCGGACGGCGCTCGAGCTGCAAGGCTATGCACACTACCTCCCGCAATCGACGACGCGCGTTCATCTCTACGGACCAAAGGCACCGCCGCACTGGGTTCAGAAGCTGCCGCTGTCCGTCAAGTTCGTCTACCACAACGACCGGCGGCTCTTCAAAAACGAACCCGTCGCAAAAGGCATAAGCAGTGTGCGTTGGAACGTCCAAACCGGGAAGATGCTCGACGTCACGGCCTTTCGAGGAGGTGACGTAGCCCAACTGAACTGGGGACAATGGGATTGGCCTTTGACCTTATCGACGCCTGAGCGCGCTGTCTTTGAGCTGCTCGACGAATTGCCCAACAATGAAAGTTTCGGGCAAGTCGATGCTCTCCTTGGCGGCCTCGCCAATCTTCGGCCGGATCGCCTGCAAAAGCTCTTGCAGGATTGTGTGAGCGTGAAGGTCAAACGCCTCTTCTTTTACTTTGCAGATCGCCACAAGCATGCCTGGCTCAAACGCCTCAGCAAAGAAACCGTCGATCTGGGCCAAGGCAAACGCATGCTCGTTAGAGGTGGCGTCCTCGATCCTACCTATCAGATAACCGTTCCCGGAGACCTCGATGGCGTTCGCTGACGTTTATAAAAAGCAGGTCGCGCTACTGCTGCGCGCTCTTCCGTTTGTCACCGAGGAAGAGTGCTTCGCCCTGAAAGGCGGCACCGCGATCAATCTGTTCGTTCGCGACATGCCCCGACTCTCCGTGGATATAGATCTCACTTATGTTCCCATAGCACCACGAGCTGAATCCCTTGCCGACATTGACGCGGCGATGAAGCGCATAGTTGGCAAGATCAAAGAGAAAATCCCAAGTGTACAGGTCCACGAAACCCAGAAAGAGGGGGGCATCGTCAAACTTGTCGTTCGTAGCCAGCACGTCCAGATCAAGATTGAAGTCACGCCGGTGCTGCGCGGTTGCGTCTTCGAGCCCGTTCTGACCTCCGTGCGTCCCGCCGTCGAAGGCGAGTTTGGGTTTGCAGAGGCCCGCACTGTTTCCTTCGCCGACCTCTATGGTGGAAAAATCGTCGCCACTTTGGATCGCCAGCATCCGCGTGACCTGTTCGATATTCGCGACCTGCTGGCCAATGAGGGAATTACCGATGAACTCCGCAAGGCCTTCATCGTCTACCTCTTGAGTCACGACAGGCCGATGTTCGAGGTACTTGGCTCGCCGCAAAAAGATATCAGCGACGAATTCCTTCACGGCTTCGAAGGGATGACCGACAAGCCCGTGTCGAAGGACGAGCTGAAAGACGCGCGCAAGAAACTCGTTGATGAGATCGTCGGCAAGATGCCCGAGGATCACCGAAAATTCCTAGTGTCCTTCGAACGTGGTCAACCGGATTGGGATCTCCTCGGCGTGCCTGATACTGCCAATCTGCCGGCCATCAAATGGCGCCAGCAGAACCTCGACAAGCTCTCGAAGGAAAAGCGGGGCCGGCTTGTCGCCGATCTTGAAAAGGTCCTCATCAAATAGCGCAGTAGCGCGAGCCTTCTCACGCCCAAAGGGGGGCTACAACTGTTGCGGGAGCATGCTATGCTGGCCTGTTTTTTTGGCCCCTTCCTTTCAGCTATCCAGACAAAAGCGATGACGACTAAAGTGACACGCAAGCATCCGGTTTCCAAAAAGATCTACGACAAGCACATTCAACTCTTTCGCTACCTCAATGATGCTTGGATATTTACGCATCTGCTTCGGCCTGAATTGGACAAAAAGGCGGAGGAGCTGCGCGGCAGCAAGTCGAGTGCCAAGAAGGAATACTCGGTACCCAAACGAAACCAGGATGTCGTGAGCAGACGGCGCGATAGGGATGTCGGTGACGTGTTTAAAGCGCAGTGCGACCGGGGGATATTCGAAACAAATATCGTCGCGATAGTGTCTCGAGTCGAAGCGTTCATACAAGATTGCCTTAGAATTGCGATCCTCGATACGCCGGAGAAGCTTGTCCTGATCGGCGACAAGAACATTCCTCTTAATCTCTTTCTTGAATTGGAGGATCGCGATGTCCTTCTCGAAGCCGTGATCGAATCGCGTTGCCAGGAACTGCTATTCGCGAAACCAAAGGACTACTTGGAGAAATTCGCGAAAGTTCTTTCGATCGACATCAAGAGCGAGATCCTTGAAAGCTTTATCGAAATGAAGGCGTCGCGCGATGTGATCGTCCACAGCCGGGGTGCGATCAACAAGATCTATGTCGAAAAAGCCGGAAGGAAAGGACGAGGGGCGGTCGGAGAGGAATTGGTCGTGGACGAGCCATATTTCACGGACGTGATTGAAAACGCTAAGTTGCTCTCAGGTGCAATTCAGCGCGAAACGGAAAAGAAATACAAGTGAACCCATTTAGATGTGGCCACGTGGCTGAGGGTATTGCGTTGAATCAGATCGCGGTTGCCGGATATATCGGTAGAAGCTTGCCCCGTCGAAGGTGGAGTGCCGTGAGCGGCGCACGAATAGGAATAACGCGCATTCGACGCTGCCTTCATCCGGCATGAAATCGGCGGCCATATTGCGTCCCATCTCGTGCCACTCTTGCCGATCGGGCAGTATTTTTAGCAGATGGATGGCCAATGCGAATACTTTGCTGCCAATCCGGAACGTAACGTAGGAGATGTCGTCCTCGGACGAAGAAACTCCGCGCCTAAACCGTCGTATTCTGCGTTCGAGCTCCGCGAGCTGCGGCGGCATTTGATTGAGAATGACGTTGATGATATCGAACCGGTGACGCTGCATATCATCGCGATAGAGTTCGCGGACGATCGCCTCCCACAACGGCGGCAGTGAGATGCCATGAACTTCGACCACAGTCCTGTCCGCCCGCGACTTTTTGGATCTGCGCACCAGCGAGTCTGAGGCAAAAAAGACGATGCGCTTGCCATCCAGTGCGTCTCGGTCCACCCATAGTCCGTTTGTCAGGTAGGCCGAGAGTATGTCCTGCTCATCGCCCTCAAAGTCGAGAACCTGCTCAAGCGTAGCCCGACGCGTAAGGTAATGGATGAGCGACACCTCGCTGTCCAGAAACCGAACGATCATCTGCAAGTCGCCGAGCGACAGGACGGGCGCCCAGGGCGTCTGCTCGGTGACCAAGCCAAGCTCTTTCAAATAGTGACGAGCGCTGGTGAGTGAGGCGAAGTGCTCAATGCAAATGCTGAAAGTGAACACCACCTTCGGCTTGTCTAAATTGAGGTTGATTTGTTGTCCCGTAGTCTTGAGCCGCAAACGCGCGCTCTTCTGGCGCGTATCAAGGTAATTCTGCAGGCGGCCCGATTGCACGCCGGGTTGCACGAAGAGTTCATTGAAATTCTTTCGTAGGCTCAGCGAGCCGCCGCGCCGAGCCGCATCTTTGATTCGGCCTGACTTGGCTTCAAAGACAAAGATGAAATTGCCGACCACCGCGACAACATCGTTCTCCCAAACCTGGCCGGTTTCCGAATCATCCCAGGCAACGCCGCGATAAACGGATGCGCTTGGCATGGCAGTCGTGACAAGATCTGCGATCGCCTCTTCAAGATAGTTTGCACGCGCACTTTCATAAGCAACTTCGAGCGCGCGGTGACCCTCCATCAGGGATTCAAGGATTACGAAGGGGAAAGAGACTATGAGGTGAGGCAGCGGCGCAAAGAGGCTCCCATCATCAAGCAGGACGTAGGGACGCCGCCAGATGGGATTGTTCAGATATATGTGCTCGGGATTGAATTCTGAGAGGCTACCCGGCCTGATTGCCAAGCTGTAAAGCACGTCGACGATTGGTGCGGGAAAGGCGGCGTCGAGATCTTCTCGAGAAAGTGTATAGATCCAGGGGTGCGCGAACTCCGACACCTGAAATGCAGCCATCCGGAGATCCTCCAGATCGCCCCACCGGTTTGTGCAATTGCCCCATACGCGGTTTGCAAGCGGATACGAGGAACAGAAGAAATCGATACATTCGACCAGCTCGGATCGTCGCTTCGTATTGAGAAGATCGTGCATACGCTCTGTGAAGATCTCGAACCGTTCCTGGACCAAGTCCATCAAGCGAATGGCGGCGCGAAACAAATCGGAGAGCCTGTAGCCGAGTGCAGTCTCAGAGGAGATGTCGATTTGCTTCAATATCCCGTTCAGCGCGTGCTCACAGTCTTCTCGTGAAAATATGTTTCGATAGTACAGAGTGAAAAGACGAGCACGGCGGCTCACGTACCTTTCGATATCGGTCTCATTGCCCGTATTGGATTGCTTGTTCATAAATCCGCGCAGATGCCGCCGGACGAAGCGCCAGTATCTTCCCAGATTGTTGGGCGAGACCGGATTGGTCGATGGTCGTTGGGGGTTGAGCAGCATCAATATCTGCGTGATCTCAACTTCGACTTGCTTAGGCATTTCCGGACGTTCGACGCGCGGGTTAGTGAGTATAAACCGCGATGCGGTACGGGCGAGAACCGCAAAGGGATCACGGATCCTTAAAAACAAGGTCAGTGCTTCGAGGCTGGATTCAAAATCGGCTTGCCATTGGCGAGCGTCCCAATCCTGCGTATTGGCAAGTTCGGGATCGGGCGGCAATTCCAATCGCTCATAGCCCGGCAAGCTTTGTTCTAGGTCCGTCATTGCACCTCCCGAAACAAGAGAAAGCCAAGTGATGGCAGCGGTCAAGTGAGGAGCCGTAATGCTCTAGGTGGCGCCGGCTCTGGACGGAAATCGCTTGCTCAGACCAAGCCTTACCGACGCGACATGCCTTTCAGCTCCGCCCGACGCTTGGCGACAAGGTGACGCGTTTCTGAGGTGTCGAAGCCGGCCTGCTCAAGCTGGCGTATCGTTCCAGTCAGTGCAACGATCTGCGCCCGAAGATGAAGCAATCTGCAGGAAGTCGATTGGCGCGGCTTTCGTGTGCCATGGATCTACACGATCGACAGCGACATCTTCGTTCGTCCCAATTCGCCGCCGTCCCCCGACACGCTGAGCTGGGAGGACCGAGCCTACGACGATGGCCACGGCGGGACATACGAAGAAGAGCGCCCGGTCGAGCTGCACCTGGAGGAGGTTGCAAAGACCGAGCTGACGGCGTGGGACCAGAGCCGATGGGCGACCGTCGAGCAGGCGAAGCAATCGGTTTTGTTCGAGACGCCGATCCCTCACTTCCTCGTCCGCGCGTTCCTGGCCGAGGGCGTTGATGAATTCCTTGCGCACATCACGACGATCGAGGCGGCGCTTGGCTTGCGCGCGGACTATCAGAAGAACTTTCGCATCGCGCCTGATCGCCACAAAGGGAGGCGCGCCAAGAATAGAATGCGGGGACGGGTGGCCGGCCTTCTGGGCGATCGACGCTTCGCCGACCAGTATGAGCAACTCTTCAACGTGCGGAGCGCCTTCCTGCACGGGCGCGCCATGACCGCCATCTCGACGAAAGAGCGGGTGATGGCGCGGTCCTTGGCCCGCCAGGTCGTCGAGGCGCTGATCCTTGCGACGCTCGCGGGGCCGATCAGCTCGCGGGAGGACTTCCTGGACGGTCTGCTCGATAGGGGCGCGCCGTTGATCTAGCCGGAATGGACGGCTCCCGGGCAGGTCCGCCGGCTTGAAAACTGTCAGAAAACCGCGTATATTTCTGACAGGAGAACGGTCATGCAACGGTTAACCGAACAGATTCTCGCGCATGCCGAAGGGTTGCCGGAAGGCACGCCTGTGGCGGCTAAGAGCTTGCTCCACCTCGGTAATCGAGCCGCGGTGGATCAGGCCTTGTCGCGTCTGACCGAGCGGGGCCAACTGATCCGGGCCGGTCGCGGCGTCTATCTTCGTCCCGTCACGAGCCGGTTCGGCACGAGGGCTCCCTCCGTCCAACAGGCGGTCGAGGCGCTCGCCAACCAGCGCGGCGAGGTCATCGTTCCGAGCGGCGCTGCGGCCGCCAACACCCTCGGCCTCACGACACAGGTGCCGGTCCGATCGGTCTATCTGACCTCCGGCCGCAGCCGAACGATGAATCTCGGCAAGCAGGTCGTCGAACTTCGTCACGCTCCGCGGTGGCAACTCGCCCTTGCTCACAAGCCGGCGGGCGAGGCGGTGAGAGCGCTGGCTTGGCTTGGGCCGGAGAAGGCGGAAGCCGCCCTGAAAACATTGAAGCGGAAGCTCCCGCCGTCCACTTTCAGCGAACTGGTCGCGGCAGCGCCGCAACTTCCGACCTGGCTCGCGCGCAGCGTGGGAAAGGCGGCGCATGGCTGACGCCTTTCTCCTCCTTCCGGTCGCCGACCGCCGCGAGGCGCTAAGCGTCGCGGCCGATCAGTCGGGACGACCAGCGCACCTGCTTGAGAAGGATGTATGGGTAGTGTGGGCGCTCGCCACGCTCTACGGATCGGCGCTCGGCGAGCATCTGGTATTCAAGGGCGGCACGTCACTGTCGAAGGCCTATGGGGTCATCCGGCGGTTTTCCGAAGACGTCGACCTGACCTACGACATCCGGGCGATCGCGCCCGATCTGGTGGACGGTAACGGCGAGGCGTTGCCGAAAACACGCAGCGAAGAGAAGCGCTGGTCGAGCGAGGTGCGCAAGCGCTTGCCGGAGTGGGTGGCGGGGGCCGCACAGCCGGTCATCGCGGACGCGCTGGCCGCGCAGGCGTTGGTTGCCACGATCCGCGTCGAGGGCGAGAAGCTGTTCATCGACTATGAGGCGACTGCGGCAGGCTCCGGCTACGTGGCGCCAAGCGTGATGCTGGAGTTCGGCGCGCGATCGACGGGCGAGCCGGCAAGTCTGCGGGATATCGCCTGCGACGCATCGGGCCTGGTCGAAGGCGTGGTGTTCCCGACGGCACGGCCCCGCGTGATGCACGCCGAGCGAACCTTGTGGGAAAAGGCGACGGCGATCCACGTCTTCTGCCGGCAGGAGCGGCTCCGCGGCGATCGCTTCGCGCGACACTGGCACGACGTCGTGCGGCTCGATGAGGCCGGGCTTGCGGAAGCGGCTTTCGCGGATCGCGAACTGGCGAACGCTGTCGCGCGCCACAAGTTCGCCGAGAAGGCGGCTGACCGTAGTCCGATCGATTACGCGGCCGCCGTGAATGGCGGTTTGCAGCTCGTGCCCGGCGGCGATGCCTCCAAGGCACTGCAAGAAGATTACGGCCGTATGGTCGAGGACGGGTTGCTCTTGGACGATGCCGAACCCTTCGAGGCGCTGATGGCGCGCTGCGCCGATATCGCCGCGCGTGCCAACCGCGCGGGCGCATAGAAGGGGGAGGCGAATGCTTAGTCGGGGATCGGAATGGCGGAGGTGGGAGCCGCATATTCATGCACCGGGCACGGTGATGAACAACCAGTTCAGCGGCCCGACGGCCTGGACTGACTATCTCACCGCACTGGAGCGGGCCACGCCGGTTATCGAGGCGATTGCCGTCACCGACTATTACGTCACGGATACCTATGAGGAGGTGCTGAGGCACAAGGCCGCTGGCCGGCTGCCTGCCACCAAGCTGATCTTCCCGAATGTCGAACTCCGGCTCGACGTGGCCACGGCCAGGGGCGGGTTCGTCAATCTTCACCTGTTTGTCAGCCCGGAGGATCCAAAGCACGTCGAGGAATTGCAGCGACTGCTGTCGCGCCTGCAGTTCAACGTCATGCAGGACCGCTTCGACTGCACGCGCGCGGACCTCATCCGGCTTGGCAAGAAGGCCGACCCGAACATCACCGACGACAACGCGGCGCTGGCCTATGGGGCCAACCAGTTCAAGGTCAATTTCCAGAAGTTGCGTGAGGTGTTTTCGGAGAGCGGATGGGCGAAGAAGAACATCCTGATTGCGGTCGCGGGCGGCGCGACCGACGGAACGTCGGGCGTGCGGGAGGCTGCGGACCAGACGATCCGACACGAAATCGAAGGCTTCGCGCATGTGATCTTTGCCAGCAGCCCGGCGCAACGCGAGTTCTGGCTCGGCCAAAGGGATCTTGCCCCTGATGAAATGCGAACCCGATACGGTGGGTTGAAACCCTGTCTGCATGGGAGTGACGCCCACAAACTCGACGATGTCGCCTCGCCATTCGGGGACCGGTTCTCCTGGATCAAGGGTGGGTTGGAGTTCGATGCCCTGCGCCAGGCGTGCATCGACCCCGGCGGCCGCGCGCATGTGGGTGCCGAACCGCCGGCATCGGCAACGCCATCGCAAGTGATCTCGGGAATCGAGATCCTTGATGCACCTGGATGACGACGCCGGTCCTTCCGCTCAATCCCGGGCTGGTTGCCATCATCGGCGCCCGCGGCTTCGGCAAGACCGCGCGGGCCGATATGATCGCGGCGGGATGCGACTCGATCTCGGACGAGGCGTGGAACGCCGAGGAATGGGCCAACCCCTCTTTTCTCATCCGCGCCCGGCCCCTTGTCGGCGATGGGAAGGTCAAGGTGAGTTGGGCGTCCGGAGAGCCGAGCATCCGCGCGCTCGATGGCTCGGATGCGAACGGGCCTTTCAGCTATGAGCGCGTGCGGTATCTGTCGCAGCAGTTCGTGGAGGAGCTGTGCTCGTCGAGCGGGCTGACTGACGGTCTCCTGCGGGAAATCGAACGTGTGATCTTTGAGGCCCATCCAGACGACGCTCGGGACGGCACCTTGGACTTCGCCGAGCTTCTCGACCACCGCGCGTCGCGTCATCGCCTCGCGCGCGAACGCGAGGCCGAGGTCGTGGCGCAGATTTCCGAGCGCATCGGCACCGAGCTGGAGAAGGAAAAGCTGATTGCGACCTATGAGGGGCAGGTTGCGCAAAAGAAGAAGCTCGTCGACGCCTACACGGCGGATCGTGCGAAGCTCGTTTCGGCCGGTAGCGAGAAGCGAGCCCAGCGTCACACCGAATTGGCCGGAACCGCAAACCAGATTCGAGCGAAGCTGCGCCAGTTCGCCGGCCAGCGGCAGACCTTCCTGGCAATGCAGGATGAGGTGAAGGACCTGCGACGCAATCAGGCCCCTGAAGCGCTGAGACAGGCCCAGGCGCGCCATACCCACAGTGGCATGTCGGCAGAGCAGTGGGCGTCGTTCCTGCTGGACTACAAGGGGCCCGTCGACAACGATCTCGCCGGCTATGTGAAATGGGTCGATGGTGAGATCGCCAAGCTCAAGGGAACGACGCCGGCGCCGAGCGATCCGAATACGCCGTACTTTCGAGACGACGTCGATCTCAGCACGCTGTCACAGGCCGTCCTTGAAGCGGAGATGGCGCGGCTGGAAAAGCTGGTCAGCGCCGACAAGGAGACGCAGCGGCGATACACAGCGCTCTCTGGCAGCATCGCGACCGAGACTGCAGCGCTGCAAACGCTTACCGACAAGCTGAAAGACGCGCAGGGCGCCAGAGATCGGGCGCGTGAGCTGCAGACGCAGCGCGAGGAGGCTTATGGCAGGGCCTTCGACGCGCTTGTAGCGGAGCAGTCTGTGTTGGAGGACCTTTACGCGCCGCTTATGGCGCGGCTCGCCGCGGCGTCCGGCACGCTCAAGAAGCTCTCCTTCTCCGTCACGCGTGTCGCCAACGTGGAGCAATGGGCCTCCGAGGCGGAAGACGGTCTGATCGACCTAAGGAAAGTCGGCGCATTCCGAGGCAAGGGCACACTGCTGCAGAAGGCGAACGAGGTGTTGAAGGGCGCGTGGGAGGTCGGGGATTCGGCCGCCGTCATCGCGGCGATGGCTGAGTTCCGACGGCTTTATCAACAGGACCTGTTGGATCATTCTCCGGTCGCGCGCACTGACCAGGCAGAATTCCGCGCGTGGTCGAAGCGCTTCGCACAATGGCTGTTCAGCACCGATCACATCTCGATCCGCTATGGGATTGATTACGATGGTGTCGACATCCGCAAACTGTCGCCAGGCACCCGCGGCATCGTGCTCCTGCTCCTCTATCTAGCGCTGGATGACAGCGACAACCGGCCGCTCGTGATCGACCAGCCCGAGGAAAACCTAGATCCCAAGTCGGTTTTCGATGAGCTGGTCCACCTCTTCATCGAGGCGAAGGCCCACCGCCAGGTAATCATGGTCACGCACAACGCGAACCTCGTGATCAACACCGACGCGGACCAGATCATCATTGCCGATGCCGGGCCGCATCCGCACGGCTCCCTGCCGCCGATCTCATACAGGTCGGGCGGGTTGGAGAACGCGGAAATCAGGAAGGCGGTCTGCGACATCCTCGAGGGAGGAGAAGGCGCATTCCAGGAGCGAGGCGCGTGAGGTTGGAGCGATGAGAGTGGAGGTCACCGATTCCATCGAGCATCCCCCAATTCGTATCCGTTGGGAGGCGATATGGCGACGAGGGCGATCTTTGTCGGGGTCAACAAGCACCGGGATTTGCGATTCCGGAGCTCAGCGGCGCGCGGCGGGACGCCACAGCGCTGTGGGCGCTGTTCACCGACACGATAGGGGCCTTTCGGCACAGCTCCTTGTCGATGAGCGGGCGAAGGCGATAATCTCTCAAGCCGTTCGTCGTTTCTGATCTGAGCACGGCCACTACATGGTCCACGATCGGCGATCAGCAGAAGGTGTCCATGGAGCGGCTCACCCTCAACTATGTCTGGAAGCAGAAATCAACGCCGGTCGTGCTGCGCCGGACCGGGCGTGGTGAGAAGCTTCGAGTGCGACTGCCGTTTGCTGACGAAAATCGACAATGGCTGCAGAACGGCCGGCGAACAGCAGTTGAATGGATCGGCGGGACGGACGCCTATTGGGAGTTACCGAAGTCCTGGTTCAACGACTTCGTCGATCGGGCGCTACAGCGTTACGGCAAGGTCTACATCATCCAGCCCTATCGCGAGCAGGAGATCTGCGCGCGGGCGTGTCAGGAAGCGCTGGGGCACGAATGCCAGTGTTCCTGCATGGGCGCCAACCATGGCATCGGCAATGACGGCAGCTGGTTCGAGGTCTCCGACACTTTCTCGACCCGCTGGGGCGAGCGCGAGCTCGCCTGTCGTCTGCTGACGGCCCGGTAAGGACGAGTACCCGATCAGACGCCTACGTCATCGGGCAACGGATGAATTGCTCGACTGCGCCATCGAGAAACACCCGCTCGATGTGATGCCCGGCACCTTCGACGAGACTGCGTGCCACCATCGGCAGCTCCCGGACAGAGCGCTGCACGTCATCCATCGCGATCGGTGTGTCGCTTTCCGGCACATCGATCCGAGTGACGTTGTTCTTGCCGACCAGCAGGTAGGCTTGGCCGAGGGCATTGCGGGATTGCGCGCGGGCGGCCGCATTGAAGGAGCGCATGAACGCCCAATCCTTGATGCCGCCGTTGCGCGCCCGCTCATCGACAGTGAAGCTGGACTCACCAGTTCCCAGGCTCAGGATACGCACGTCCTCTCGCGCAATGTCGAAGCAGGCGAGGGCGTCGACCAGGGCATTCATGACCGGATTGTTGGCCCAGATCCCGCCATCGATCATGATGTAGCCGTCGTCCTCGACACCGGGGTAATAGGACGGGGCCGCCGTCGTGTGGAGCGCCACATGCGCGAACTTCTTGTGGCGGTCCTTCTGGTAGTCCGGGTGGTGCGGCGTCTTGTAGAGGAACGGCTCGCCGTGCCGCCCTTCGAAGCTCGGGATCACCAACCGGGTGACGGCATCGTCGAGCACCTTGTCGCCAAAGATCCTCAGCAGCTCTTCCTTGAGGGTGCCCTGGTCGTGCTTCGGCTTGAACAGCCAGCGCAGCACCCTCGACACCTTGCCGAGCCCAGCCGCCGGCGGAAAGATGCGCTCGCCGCGCTCGAGATAGATGTTCAAGGCCTCTCGGGCCGTCATCCCGTGGGCAAGGGCGAGCGCGATGATGCCGCCCGTCGAGGTGCCAGCGATCATGTCGAAGTGATTGGCGATAGAGCCGCCGCCAAGGAAGCGGCTTTCGAGTTCGGCCAGCACCGATGCAGGAAAGACGCCACGAATTCCGCCGCCGTCGATCGAGAGGATGCGGAAAGGGCGGCCTTGGGGCCATGGCTGCTTCAGGCGAGCATGTTGGATCGTGCCGTCGGAACGGCGCGGCGGAATATAGTTCATTGCATGGTCCCCATTGGTTCGGCGGATGCCGATCCTGCGTGCCGCCCGCCGCCGGTCCAGCGCCCGGTCATCAGCCAAAGTTCGTAGCAGGCGAGCCAGTCGAGTGCCCAAGGGACGGTCGTGCTGGCGATCGTCATCGCTGGTGACCATTCCCCCTCACGAGGATCGAACAGGCAAAGCGTCGGATCCTCAGCCGGCGGATAGACGTGGGGCAGTTGCCCCTCAGAATTACCGGGCAACCGAACCAGCTCTGGTGAGAGCACCCGAACCTCGGGGAACGATCCGAGCTCGTACCGGATCTCCAGCGAGTAGCTCGCATATTGGGGCCTCACGCTCCCCACCCACCGCGCAGACTGCGCGCGGCGGTCAATCCGGCGTGCCGCGAACTGCGGCCACGTCGCGTTCATCGCGGCGACCTGCTCGTCGATGGAGAGGATCGCCGCCGCCATCAGATTTTGCGCCCGAAGAAGGTGTGGGGCCGCGCCGCCGAAACGGCCGGATTGACGATCGGCGCCGCGACCGCGGCGGCGGAGGGCAACAGCACGCCGCCTCGCCGCGTGTAGAGTTGACGGGATTGCTGGATCCCGCCACCAACCTCGGTTGCGATCTGGTCCGCGGCACGGGTCACGACGCGGTCGCCGAAGTCGTCGCGCAACGTATCCATCATCGTGTTGGGGAACATCTCGCCCTTGCGCATCGCCTCGAGCGAACGGACGAGCTCCTGCAGGTGTTCGGCGAATTCGTCCTGCTGAGCAATGGATTCCGGCCAGCGGTCGGTGAAGACATCGGCCTCGCAGATCGGATTCGCGACATGCAAGAGCCGGCCGTAGAGCGAAGCCTGCTCGATGTCGCGGATGATCCAGCTCGCGAGGCGAACGAGCATGGCGCTGAGCGACATGTTCGGCTGCGCGGCGAGCCCGGCGTAGTAGGAGAGCATCACCGACGGCGGAATGCGGCCGCTATAGCTGGCATAGCGGATGTTGCGGAAGCGCTTGAGGAGCTGAAGAGCGAGCGTCGCGGTGTTCTTGACGATGAAGTCGCACTGATCAGGAACATCGTCCACATCGGCGTCGGCGCGAGCGGCAAGGCCGGCATGGTCAAGCCAGCGCCGGTGGAACTCCTTCGCCATGCGCAGTTCGAGCGGCGTCCTGCTCGCATACCACTGCGCGAAGCCATAGGCGTTCATGTCGACGAGGCGATCGTCGTCGGAACGGCGCGGACCCTTGGCGTGGGTGATCAGGCTTTCGCGATCGAGCCTGGCGTAGACGCGCAGCGACGGCGTGACGTCGAGATGCATCTTGTCGGCGTAGAACAGGGTGACGCAGCGCGTCTGCCGCAACACCCGCTGCACGGGATAGTCGGCGAGTGCTGCTTCGAGCTCGGTCAGGATTTCAAGAGGGGCCATGCTGCGGAAGCGGCCGCCGAGCTGCGAGACGATGTCGAGATCGTACTCGTCGTCGGTGCCGCGCGTCGAGATCGTGGCGTCGATCGCCATGGAGCCCTGCGGGTAGAAGTGCTCGATCTGGTCGAAGAAGGCGGTCGTGGCCTCGAGGTGGCGCCGCACCGCCTCGTAACGCGACTTCGCCTTGTCATGCAGCGAGGGCGGCAGCTGAACGCTGAGCGCAATCTCGGCGAGGATACGGTCGAGAGGGTCGTCGAAGGGATTGAGGCCGGTCGGCGCAAGTTGGATGCTCAAAATCGATCTCCACAGCGGGCTGGGCTGCGTCTGTGCATCTCGCCACCGCCCGCGCGATGTTCGGGATGATATCAACATTTGTACGTCTACTCCGAACAAGATGGGGAGCTTGAATGCGTCTGTCAAGGGACTTAGAATATAGCTACTCCGAACGCGGGGTCGGGCGGATCGAGTGGAAGGACCGGCTATGAAATTTGGTGAGCGAATCAAGGACTTACGAACGAAGAAGGGCTTGACGCTCGATCAGCTCGCGCAGGAGACCGGGTCATCGAAGAGCTATATCTGGGAGCTCGAAAACAAGAATCCGCCCCGGCCGTCCGCCGAGAAGCTGTCTGCGATCGCCAGCGCGCTGGGGGTGACCGTCGACTACCTGTTCGGGGCCGACACGCAGACGCTCAGCGAAGCGGAGGATACCGCCTTCTTCCGGCAGTATAGCGGCCTGCCGGAGGAGACGCGCAGGCAGATTCGCGAGATGGCCCGAATCCTGGACACAAAGACCCACAAATGAGCGAGCCGAGCCGTCCACGGCCGCTGAAGGAGGCGGCGCGCATCACGCAGATGCTCGACCTGGTCCTTGGAGCTGATCGGTTTGATCGCGCTCCGGTCGACGTGATCGGCCTCGCGCTGGAGTACTCGCGCAAGGTCGCGCCTGACAGCCCGATCCACGAGGTGGTGGAGCGCAATATTTCGGGCTGCGTCGGCGCATTGGTCTATGGCGAGGCGAGGCCGCGCCAATGGGCCATCATGTACCATGTCGGCCAGTCTGACGGACGCCGCTCGTTCACCGTGGGGCACGAGTTCGCCCACTACGTCCTGCACCGCCAGTTGATCGAAGAGGACGGGCGTTTCGACGGCGGCATCTATTGCGACGAGAATGCGGTGGTTCGTCGCAGCGGGTCCGGCATCGAGCAGGAAGCCGATGAGTTCGCTGCAGCGTTGCTGATGCCGTTGCATGACTTCCGTCGCCAACTGCCAGCTAAGGCTCGCGCCGATTTCGAGACGCTCGGCCGGCTCGCAACGCGCTATGGTGTTTCACTAACCGCCGCAATCTTGCGCTGGCTCGAATTCACGGAGACGCGGGCGATCATGGTGGTGTCGAATGAGGGTTTTGCTCATTGGGCAAAGCCGAGCACTGCAGCGCTTAAATCGGGGCGCTATATCCGCACGAGGGAGACCGTGTTCGAACTCCCCGCGCAGGCCTTTGCGGCACGATGCGACTATTCCGACGCGGCACGGACCGGTGTCACGCAACAGGCTGGAGTCTGGTTTCCGGAGCCAGTACTCGAGATGTGTTTTCGTTCTGAGCGATATGATCAGGAAATCACGGTGCTCCAGTTTGAGGCGGATGGCCCGCGCTTCCAAGAGGAAGAAAAGGAGAGTGACGTCTTCGATCATTTTGTACGGAACGGACAGGCTCCGGATCGTTAGCGCTTAAGCGGATCAGTTGATGGATTTTGTTCATATTGCGATTTCTGCCCGCCTGGCCCACGGCGATCTCGTCTCCGCCGACGCTGCCCTTGAAACCGGCCCCACCGATGACGGCGTCAGGCTCATTCTGATGAAACAGCTTCTGGTGTCCTGCGCGAACGTCACCGATCTCGAGCTGATCTGCCGTGCGCTCTACAAGGACCATCCGGCCATTTCGGAGATCATCACGCCGCATCGGCGCAACTTCGATTTCGCCAAGTACATCCGGAACATCGCGGTTGGTCACGTCAACCCGGCGCTCAGCCAGAAAACCCAAGCTTAACGTCGTTCTGATGAAACCTGGCGCGTCGGCCGAGGCGTTTCTGGGCTACGCGGTGTTGGAGAGCGCGATCAACACTTTCGTGGATGGCGAACGGCACCGCATCTTTGAAAGCGACACCGACCTGGCTTACCCGCCGGACCTAACCCGATTCCTAAATTTCTTGGGGGCGACCGTGCATGTCGGGATCGCCTGGTGGCCGCCGCCGCGCTCGAGCAAGCCAACCTGCCCGACTTCAACGAGAACTGGCTGGAGTTGTCCGCCAAAGCGGGCGCCACTGACTACGCGCAGGGGTAGGGATGGCTGACGATCTAGAACACCTCGACGACCTGCCGAAGCGTGACGCCAATCATGTCAGGGAGGAGAAGGCGGAAATGGCCTTCCAGGGGCGCCTCACGGCGAGCGGTCGCTTCATCCTCCAGCGCGCCGACCGCAAGGACTATGGTACGGACTGCGAGATCGAAGTTGTCAACCAGGAGCAGGCGACCAACGTTAGGGTCCACGTGCAGCTCAAAGGGACCGAGCGCCCGCTCAACGCGGATGGCTCTCTCAGTATTGAGGTCAGCCGCTCAAACCTGAATTACCTGCTGATGCACCCGCACAGCTTCTACGCTGCCTACCACATCCCGACGTCGTCGCTGCGCATCTGCCTCGCGGAGAGGGACAGGATGTTGGCCGGACCTACGCGGAATTCCGTGCCGAGTTCGACTGCCAAATCGAGCACGTCGACGACAAGGATGAAGTCGCCTTCTTATGGGATCGCCTTGGGCACTGGGCGCAAGATGAAGCGAACTGGATTGAGGCTGAGTTCTGTTTTCGGAAGGCCTACGATCTGGCGGGCGGTCACTACGGCTACTGTCTCGGGACCGCCCTCAACTTTCTCGGGCGGTTTAAAGAGAGCCTGCCGATCCTGCGCGAACAGGCCGAGGGCATCCAGCCTGACGCCGTGAGCTGGTTTCAGCTCGGCGTGGCCTATGGCGTTCTTGGCCAGTCCGCGCAGGCCATCGACGCCTATGAGAAGGCCCTCGCGCTGGATCCCGACTACGATCTGGCGATGTTCAATCTCGGCGGCACTTACTGGAACAGGGGGGAGAAGATTGAGGCTTTGGCGATTTGGACCACGGCCATCGACCGCTTCCCAGATCACGAGCTCGCCGCCAAACTTCGACGTGACATGTCTGTCTTTTTTCGGCCCGATCCCAACCGATGAACCCTATCTTTGGACGACGTCGGTCCCGCTCAGCCGAGGGATCGCCAAGCGGATGTGACGGTGCTTTTCACGGGGGACATTTGGTCGGCAAGCATGGCCGGTGACAGTGCGGTCTGCATTCCGAAATATTGCTTGCTATCGTCGTTCTTGACGGTAGTTTTTTTCGGCCTATCGGAAGTGCGTTGGACGAATAAAATGTCCATGTGGGGCACTCCCTGCCGATAGATGCTGAAACCTCGAAAAAATTTTCGCCGGAAAAATTCTGCGAAATCAAAAGCGTAGGATTTTGACGGTATCAGTGTCGGTATTTTGCACTGCGCAGGAAAAATTTGACAATAAATTCAATTAATTAGATGGTGTTTGAACAATCGGGGATCATCAACAAGAAGCCTGGCCAATGGAATGGAATCCACTATCCCCGCCGGACCGAACGCGCTTGGTCCGATACCACGTTACTAACTAAGTCGTCGAGAGGGCCCCTATGTGACGAGCGACCGCATCGTCTCGGATGCGCTGATCGACCATTTCGTCGGCCCCCCTGAGCCGCGCCCCATTCAGGACGGGCAGGCGCTCGATGGCCAGGCCAGTCCTCTCGGTCTCCCGTTGCATGCGCTCCAAGTGTTCCAGTGTCAGCCGCCGCGCGGCGAGCAGCTGCTTATCGCGCTCCAGGCTTTCTGCGAGGCTGAAAATCCTCGCGCGCAAGCTGGGGACGAATGTCATTGGAAAAGTAGCCTGCGGCCTTACTGCGACAAAGCGTTGGTAAAGCGCGGAGCATTGAGCAAGGAGCGTCCCTGTTTGAGTCCGGGACGAAGGAGCGGCGCCACAGGCAACAACGCGCAAATCTGGCGCGTAGCTGTCCGTCTTGGAAGGTGCTTCGTGTATCCTGTGCGCTACGCGGCGGGATGGGCGGTCGTGCATCGGATCAGCCGGCATCCCTTCGAACACAGCCTCGTGCCGTGGGCGGCGATCAAGGCGGCGGCGGACCACATTGATCCGCAGCTCGCCGCGCCGCTGCTGCTGGCGCTCGGCGCGCAATTGGCCGTCAACTGCGATGCCGCAACCCTGGAGGCTCTTCGCAGCACCAACACCTCCGACGCCCGTGTGGCGCTCGCCCTGTCAAGGATCGACGACCGTCGAGCCGTGCGGGAGCTGGCGATCAAACACGCTCTTCTGGCGGTGGACCACCCATTCTTCGACAACAGCGATGACGTCTCGACGGAGGACACCCCATTACCCCGCTGGCCGCTCTCCTCTCGCGGTCGCGCCTGGCTTTCGTCTCTGCAGGATGGCGCCGACGTAGAGTCGACTCTGTTGTGGATGATGACCCAACGAACGGGCCTGCCACTGATCGACAACGGATTCGACCCAAGGCTGCTGCGGCGAAAGGAGGGCGTGCCGATCATGACCTTCGCCGAGATTTTCGGGATGGAGTGACGGTCGCGCGGCGGCGCAAGCTGTCATGGCAACCCGAACCGCAATCTGGCGCAAGGCTCTGGGCACAGGCAGCCGGTCGCATTCAACTACAATCAGGAGGATCGCCAGTTCATGGTGCAGGGAGAAGAACAGGAGAAAAGGGTTTGTGTTCGGCACAAGTTTGCAGACCATGGGCTGAACCCGGCTGTCGAAACGATTATTCTCGGGACATTCAATCCGGGCCACGAGGCCAACAAGGCGGAGTTTTTTTACAGCAGTCCGAGAAACCAGCTCTGGAGGCTCCTGCCCGGCGCGTTCGGCGAGCAGGATCTGCGCCGCGCTCAACTCGCTGAGAAACTCGAATTCCTGTCGCGCAGGCGCATTGACTTTGTTGATCTGATATTCGAGGTCGAGGTTGGGGAAGGTCGCGAGTGCGATCGGCCGGACGCCTACATCGATAGTCGCGTCACCCGGTGGCAGGACGTCATTTCGGAACTGGAAACTCTGCAATCACTGCGCCAGGTCTGCTTTACGCGAAGGGGAGTTGACGGCATTCCGAACATGAGGTCCAGGATCGAGGAGATCGAGCGATATTGTGGCCGTCGCGGTCTGGTGTTCAAGCGGATTGTCACGCCCTCAGGGGCCTACAGAAGAGAAGATAAGCAGTCAGAGTGGACCGGTTTTTTCAATCCGCACGATGATACGGATTAAGAGGCTTTCGCTTTAACGGTTGCGCAGCGCGGTGGAGTTTGTCTCAGAATTCGCTTGAATATCTGGTGCAACCTCTAATAGCATAGCCGGATTGTATCGAGCGCTGTTTTTTAAAGGCGCTTTTTATCGCGGACCTTTCTCAAGAGCGGCGAACCCTGCTTCGCATTGCGCCGGCCAGGTGTGCCTTGTCCGGTATCGAACCCGAAATGTTGGTCGATAGCCGCACTGCAGCATTCAGTGAAGGAGGTATTATTTGCCGCTACTCGTTGATTGGCCACCGCTCGACGAAGATTGGCCCCGCAGAGCGGTAAGCCATCACCCCGAGCCTTTCATCTGCGAGGGGGCAGGCAGGTATTCTCAGTCAGTTTATAGAGTTTGATGTGGGAGAATTTGGAATGCGAAGCCGTGTCACGTTCCAGCTGCAGCGGATCCTCGAGCAGACGCACGAGGCAAAATCACTTCAGGCAATGAGCTTCGCGAAGGCGCTCGCTCCCGGCGCGCAAACCACCAGCCGACCTGACGTCCCCGACGGGTTCTCGGCGCACGATTATGCGATTTTTCTGCTGCACGTCGCCGCCGAGATCGAGCACGGCCTTCTCATCCAGTATCTTTTTGCGGCTTACTCGCTTGGCGGGCCTCAGGTGCCAGAGGTGCATCGGGACGAGGTAGCGCGCTGGCAGAGCATCATCCTGGGCGTTGCGCGCGAGGAAATGGGGCACCTCATCACGGTCCAGAACCTGCTGAAGCTGCTCGGCGGCCCGCTCAATCTCGAGCGCGACGACTTCCCCTGGGACTTGCCGTTCTATCCTTTCCCGTTCGCGCTCGAGCCATTGAGCCTCAAACTGCTCGCCCGCTATGTCTGCATCGAGAGTCCGCAGAAATGGCCGGATCGCTGGGTTGGACGCAAGGCGGACATCGAGAAGCTGGCATTCCCGGGCGGCGCGAGCGACTTCAAGCGGGTTGGCGTCATCTACGCGATCTTGAAGTCGCTGCTTGGGGACAAGAAGCAAATACCCGACGCGCTGTTCCATGCAGACACCCTGAGCTTCCAGGCGAGCTTCGCCGAATGGGGCCGCGGCTACGCGAAAGGCGCGCGGGGCGCAGTCGAGAAACGAGCCGAGACCCCTGATGTCCTCATCATGACTGCCCATTCCCGATCCACTGCGTTGCAAGCCCTCGATGCCATCGCCGAACAGGGTGAAGCTGCCACCGATGACGTCAAGGACCCGTCGCCATCGCATTTCGAGCGGTTCATGGAGTTGTTCCTCGCGATGGAGGAGGCGGGATCGACGTGGAGTCCCTGCCGGCAAGTCATCCCCAATCCTCGCGCTGTCGGCGATCCCGGTGCGGTGCCAGGCACGAATTATATCGACAACGACACCTCGCGAGCCTGGGCGCGCCTTCTCAATCTGCGCTACCGCATGCTGCTTGCCTACGTCGCCCACAGTTTCCGCATCTCGGGAGACTATGGTCCGTCCGACGGACTGACACGGGGGTCGGTGCTCAATCGCGCGTTCGGCGAGATGTATAATCTCAGGGCGCTAGCAAACATATTGGTCACGCTACCTGCAGGCGATCCGGCCAAGCCGGAGCGCGCCGCGCCCAGCTTCGAGCTTCCTTACTCGATGGCGCTGCCGGTGCTCGAGCGGGATGCGTGGCGCCAGCATGTCGATCTGTTGCAGGCCTCGGAAGCCCTGATCGCGCGGCTACGCGGAAGTGCCGGGAAGGGCGCCGATTCCTTCCTGGAATCGCTTGCTGCGCTCGACGCTCAGGCGATCAATGTTTTTGAAACCGCGATGCAACGGAGTTCCGCACCGGGTCTGGCATACGGCGTGGGAGGACGCGCATGACGATCCACGAACTTCGTATTCTGCCGCCGCTGGCGGTCGCGCGGCTTGGCGCCTCGTCGACGCCGCTGGCGGCCTATCGGCTGGAAGTCGATGCGGAAGCGGCCCTTGGGTATCGCAGGATCGTTCCGGACGAGACATTCGAGCTGCACGTCGAGACGGGCGAGATCAAACGCGCTTATGTGCCTGAGCGGATCAAGTTTCGCGACGGCGACGACGTGCGACCGGTTGCGCCCTTCCTCGAGGTGTTCGCGCGAACCGCCGACGATGTGCTCGAGCCGTTGACCGTTGAGCTGCTTGCCGCGTACGGCCTCACGCCGGCAAATTTGAGCTGGATCGTTCACCTCGGGTGCCGGAAGATCGAGCGCCGCACCTTCGATCCCAATGATCGGATCGAGGCTATCGTCAAAGTCGATGACCACGCCCGCCATCCCGTTCTGGCCACCTGCGCCAATTTCCGCGACAATAAGACGCTGCCGCTTGGTTGGGTGCAATATGTCCGCCCGAACGAAGAGTTCCCCGAGATTCGCTTTCGCTTCACGCCTGCGGCAGGTCGTGTCTACGGTGCGAGTCCGTCCGGTAAGCCCTATGATCCGAAGGGGCCGGAGCCGGTGCATACTGATTCGAATGTGCCGCCTGAGCGCATCCTCTACGATCCGGCGAAGGGGGGCTGGCTCGGCTATAAGGAGAGTGGGACGGCAAGTTACCTGCTGACCAATCCCGCCGCGATTTTCACGTCGGTCGCCGACGGGAGCGCGGGCTATTTCGACGACGAATGCGACGGCGTGATCTCGGTTTCTCTTCAGGTCGGCGGCAAGAAGCTGTCCGCCTTCGCGCGTATCGGTGCCGGACCGCCGACCTTCGCGCCCGACACGATTCCCATTCGTACTGTTGCCGACGAATTGGAACAGGCCGCCTTCGGCGTGACGCATGACGACCCGGCAACGCTCGCCGAAGCCGAGGAGATATTGCGGCGCGCAGTCGAGACCGTCCGGCTGTTCAACACCGCAGCGTTGAACGCCAACACCATCCAGGGCCGCACAAATCAGACCAGCACGATGGCGCGACAGGATTCGAATGATTTCGGCCGCTATTTCGAACCGATCATGGCGCCAGCGATCGTCGACAATCGTGCGATTCTCGCGCTGCATCAAAATGTCCTCACTGCGCTGCGTAGCGGCACCGGCGCCTGGTTCGGCGACGCGCTCCGCCGGCCCGAGGAAGTCGGCGACCTCAGCGATATTGGCCGACGCAAGATGCCTGCTATGATGCGCGGCGCTGACGGCCGGCATTTGGTGCTGACACGCCGCCAGATCGACGCCGTCGTGACGGCCGCCATGGGCAGCCTGTTTTCCGATCCAGCCGAGGCATCCGCATGAAGATCTCGCCGAGCAATCTCGCCGCCCAGCTAAGCTATCGCGGCCGCGGCAACCCGTGGAACACGAAGCCGGTCACGGCGATCTCAAACTGCTTCCCTGGCCTTGAATTTGATTTTCGGGTCATTTGGCGTCGCATGTTCGAAGGCCTGACGTTGATCGAGTGCCACAACCTCGTCGTTGATGCGGAGCCCCCGCACGCGGGCCTGAAGCATCACCGCCTGCTCGCGATCGAAGATCCTGCGACCGGCACGGGTCGACTGTCACTGGTGATGCCGACGAAGGGCGTTCCGATGCCCGGCTATGAAGGCGATCTTGGTAACCTGAACAACAAGAATGGAGTTTCCTTCATGGAATGGGCGAACAGCCTGGCGCGCATCCATGAGGCACGCGGCCGCACGATCTTTGGCTATTTCACGGCCAAAAAATCTCCCGAAGAAGTTCTGATGCCAGAAAAGGAGGCGGACGTCGCCAAACTCATCAAGGTGGAGCTCACCGTCCGTCCAATCTTCGAGACGAGCCCTGTCGACGGCAAGCCGATGGCCCCTATATCGCGGCAGCTTGTTGAGCCGGGCGAATTGACCCAAGGGCTCTGTTCGCCCTGGCAGAACGACTATCGCGAATGTGCCTGCTATTACTGGGCCGCAAGCCGCCCGGACTACGTCAATGTCGTGGACGGAGCCGATGGCACCAGCACAGGCAACAACTGGATGGCGATCGATCGACCGGCAGGCGGAGGCTACGTTCTCGATGATCGCAGCGATGGCGCGGTCTGGAGCTATGATCAGTTGTTTCAGAACTGGCAGGGCTTCCTCAAGTTCGTGGTCGGGGGGTCGGAAGAGCAGGACCGGCTCGATCGCGAGGACAAGAGTTAGCTATGGGGATCGCGTCCGCCACTATCGATGCGGCACGTCCACGATCACGTGACGTGCATCTCCTGAAATGGAGAGATGCCACGCAGCTCTTCCTTCCCGATGGCAGCCAGCTCTTCGACATCGACCAGGAGCTGGCCGAAGCGCTGACGCGCGCCCTGGAATCCGACGATGGCGGGGGGGCCGTAGAGAAACTGCTCGCCGAGCTTGACGTCCTGCCTGTGTCAGATCGTTGTTCGAGCCTGCCCGAGGACCGGCGCGTGCGCTCCCTTTCTCTCGCTGTTGCCCAAAGTTGCAATCTCGGCTGCAGCTATTGCTATGCCCAGGGAGGGGCGTTCGGCAGCGCGCCGAAAGGCATGAATCTGGAAACGGCACGGGCTGCGATCGAATTGATGTTGCGCGAGACCGAGCCAGGCGAGCGGGCCAACTTGGCCTTTCTCGGCGGCGAACCCCTCATGGGCCGCGATATTGTTCACGGCGCCACCATCTATGCCGCGCGACGTGCCTCTGAGCGCGGGATTAAGCTCTCCTTCTCGATTACCACCAACGGAACGCTGATAACCGAGCGCGACATCGAACTGTTCGATACGCATGGCTTCGCGGTCACAGTCAGCCTTGACGGAATTGGCGCAGAGCATGACCGCCAGCGGCCGTTCAAGGGCGGGCGCGGCAGTTATGTTAGGATTCTCGAGCGGATCGCGCCGCTACTTCAGCGCGCACATCTCTGCCAGGTGTCGGCACGTGTGACGGTGACGCCGCGCAATCTCGATCTTTCGCCAATGCTCGACGAATTTATCGACCTCGGTTTCCACAGCGTCGGTTTCTCGCCGATGCTTTCGGCACCCGACGCCGGGAACGAAATGCAGCACAATCATCTGATCGAGATGCTCGAACAGATGCTAGCGTGTGGACGCGCATTCGAGGCTAGGACGATCGATGGGGAGCGCTACCCCTTCCTTAATATGCTGAATGGCCTGCGCGAAATCCATCGCGGAACGCATCGTCCTTATCCTTGCGGCGCAGGCGCGGGCTATCTCGGGGTTTCGGCTGACGGCGAGCTTGCCGCTTGCCATCGGTTTATCGACGCGCCCGAAGGCGCAATGGGCAACCTTGCCGACGGCGTAGACCGAGTAAAGCAGACGGCATGGCTTCAAGCGCGGCATATCCATGCACAGCCGGGATGCCGGTCATGCTGGGCGCGCTATCTCTGCTCAGGCGGCTGCCATCACGAGACGCTCAGCCGCGGCCGCCCGGCATGCGACTTCATCCGCGGCTGGCTGCATTATGTGATTGGCGCTTATGGCCGCCTCGCGCGGGCTCGCCCCGATTTCGTCGACCAGATTGCTCGATGAGCGGTGCGACCGAAATTCTTGTCGTCGGTGGAGGACCTGCGGGCAGCGTCGCCGCTTTAATGCTGCGCCGCTTGGGATTTCGGGTAAGACTGACCGAGGCGAATGATCGCCCGCGGCCGCATGTTGGCGAAGCTATCAGCCTGGGCGTTCACCGGCAGCTCATGGATCTCGGACTTGGTGAGGCATTGGATCGTGCCGGTTGCCGGTCATTTGATGAATACGACGAGCATTGGGAGCAAGCTGAGGCCATCGTCCGGGAAGCACCGCCTGGATCAGCGACGATCGACCGCGCACGTTTTGACGCAACCCTCTGGAACCTGTGCCGCGATGCTGGAGTCGAGGTTCACCTGGGCCAAAAGGTCGAGCGAGTCGATCGGCCAGTGGGAGGCGGCTGGAATGTTCGGATCGTCGGTGGCGAGCGCTACCACGCCGCTTTCTTGATCGACGCGACGGGACGGAGAAGCCTTCTTCCCAGAGCGCGTCGCGCGTCCGGACCGCGGACCTTTGCGCTCTACAGCTACTGGCGAGGCGAGGGCCTACCGACCCGTCCGCATATCGCGGCCGGCGCCAGTTGTTGGACATGGGCGGCGCCGGTCGACGGACTAGGCTTCCACGCGATCCTTTTCGTCGATCGTCATGCCCTTGCCGAGCATGGTCCCGACCTTCGCGAAGCCTATATTCGGGGCCTTGCGAAGACAGGATTATTTTCTTTGCTTGCAAATCGGGCGAATTGTTCGGTGGTCTCAGCCTGCGACGCCAGCGCGTGGTATGATGACGAGTCTTGCGGGCTCGATTTCATCAAAGTCGGCGAGGCCGCGCAAAGCCTCGACCCACTGGCGTCAATGGGAGTGCAGAAGGCCATCCAGTCGGCGCGGAGCGCTGCGGTCATCGTCAATACTTTGCTGCGTCGCCCTGACGCGCAGTCGATCGCCTTGGCTTATTACCAAGATCTGCTCAAGCGATCGGCGCGCGCCCATCGCCGCGCGTCAGCAGAGATTTACGCGCGTAGTAGATTTGCGGACATGAGTTTCTGGCAGGCGCGTTCCGAAGAAGCCAATTCGAGGGGTAAGTTGCGAAAGCCCAACTCGCTGTCGTTCTCGGGTACGGCCCCCATCAAGCTGGATACGTCGCGGCTGATCGAACACCCTTGCTTATGCGGGGACTATGTCGAGCTGCGGCTTGCTGTGCTTGCCGGGTCGGAGCGGGAGCCCGTAACCTTTCTCGGCGATGCGACCGTAGCGGGGATTGTCGCGGCGGTTAGAAGCAGTGGTACTTGGGGAGCCTTGCGAACTTCGCTCGCGCGTAGCCGCGATGCCACAACAGCAGACCGCATCTGTGCGTGGTTGGTCCACAACAAAATCCTGCACGTGGGCGCTCCCGAATAGCAGGGCCGTTCACGTGTGGCGGTGGCCCTTACAGAAACTCCTTTGGCCACTTTGTTCGACGCGCGGCGGCTGCTTTTTTGAGCTTCTTCCAAGCTACTGACAGGCAAATGGCTGGTGATGTTCTGATCGCGAGGCGGACATTCACTCCAAGCAGGCTTTTATGTCAAGAAGTGCCTCGCAACGCTGAGCAACTTCTTGTCCCTCGACAATGGGGTGTCTGTAGAAAGTGTTGTTACCGGCCGTTCAACGTTGGCGGGTGCTATTGTTTCCGCCTTTTGTTCTTTCGGTCAACTTGCTTCTGCCGGGTAACGCCCCGATTTGCCCGGCTCTGGCCGATGTGGTCCGGGTAGTTCGCCTGCTCCGAATTCTGCGTACACATGGGCGAGGTTGTTTGCACCGCGGTTCAACGCACAGCGGCGCTCCAGCTTTTCGCGGTTGTGGAAATCAAAGAGATCCGCGCCGGTCGCTCCCGGGTATCGCGTTGGTGGCGTCATGCCGCAAGGCGTGGCCACGGCGGCGCAGGGTGTGGCCACCGCGGCCGCCGCCGCCCTGCAGGCCCGAACTCGCAAAAATAGTAAGCGGTTCTGTCGATCTTTTGGGTTGAAATCTGTTAAAGCGTGAGTGAATAATGATGCTACTTTAAGCTTTATGCACCGATCGTCGGTGCGACAAACAGTCACCAACTACAGTTTGCGCCGCCGGGATCGTAGCTGCTCGGGGAGGATATTAGTCGCGGGCCAGGGCATTTTTCCAGTTTCAAAGCTTCGGCAAATGCGGATTAACGAAAGGATTTCGAGATGCAGTCGCGAATCCATTGGCTCCGAAAGAATTTCTCCAAATGGTGCCGAGGGACGTGATAGGCCATTTTCTCGAGAAGTGTAGCTCTGACTCAAAGCCAACATTGATACGGCACGTCCGAATGCGACAGGTCTGAAGGTTTGGCCTGCAGTCTGGTGGCCAAGATTTGGTGTTCTTATTGGGGTGGATGACATGCTTCTGGCGATCCGTTCCCGTTGTTGTGGCGCAGTCCTCATATCCATCTCGATAGCTGCGCCAGTAAAAAGTGCCTTTGCTCAGGTCGACGTGCCCGGCGAGTATCGACAACTCGTCCCCGGGCTGCTCAGCCGATCAATTTTCAAAGGTGACGCAGGAGGCCGGTCTGTCGAGGTGATCGACCTGCTGGTCGGTGCACGTAAAGCCTCCGAAGAACTTGCCGCGCCCGGTCGTGCAATGCTGGACGTGCAGGCCGGTGACGCGGCTCTGATTGTTGACGGCAAGTCCCAACAGGTGCGTCCCGGCGCCGTCATCACACTCGATAGCGGCCAGCGGATTGCAGTCGACAATACTGGCGGGGAACGCCCCTTTGTCGCGCGACTGATTGTGCTTTCGCCAGCGCGGCACTGAGAGCGCTTTTTTTTGGGAAAGGGAGGGGCGCATGCAGGTTCGTTTGGCCATTTCCATCATCGTGAGCGCCATGATGGTCGGCTGCCCTGTCGTGAGCGCACAGCCGGCGCCCGAGCGAGACCCGCATCTGCAACCGGGTGGCGGAAGATTTCAGAACAATCCGGAGGTGGTCTCGCAGATCCTGCTCACAAGACCGATCTACGAATGCGCCCAGACAGTAGTCGTGAACGGTTACGTTCCGGATGCGCAGATCGAGATCTACCTTGCTGGCCAACCAAATCCCATTGGTTCGGCCACTGCGTCCGAGATCGCCAATCAGCCGATCAAGGTAGCGACGCCATTTGAAATCGGGCAAGTCATCACTGCTGTCCAGGTTGTGGGTGGAGTGAAAAGCAAGCCTTCGAATGCGGTGACGGTTACGTCCTACAAAGATGACTATCCAGCAGGCCTGCCGCAGCCGCGGTTGAATCCGGCGCCTTGTTACGATTGCGGACGTGCTGTCGGCATTGCCGACGTAATCCCTGGGGCATGGTGGAAAGTATTTGCCGAGGATCCGCTGGCGGGCGGTGGTTTCGGTCCGAAAGCGGAGATAGGTGGTAACGCGGATTTCGCCTATACGTTCGTGAACCCCGCGTTTCGGAAGGGGCAACGCATCACCGCGCAGTCCGGAATTTGCCGCGATGTCAGTCTGGTGTCGCGCGCCGAGATTGTGCAGTCGCAGCCGTCCTCATTACCGGGGCCGGTAGTTGACACGGTGTATGAAGGTGCCCCCGTTGCTGTGGTGCGCGGGCCGGCATCGAGTCCGCTGCTCGATGGCGCCGATATCAAGGTGTTCACTGACAACATGATACCGAATCCCAACCAGGTCGGGGGACAGCCCACTCCTGGCGGTGCGCAGCAGATTGGACTGAACCCTCGCGGGAAGGGGACCGGCAATTACTGGGCAACCCAGGCACTGTGTACTGCCAGTGCACCGGGACCGAAGACCCCGGCGAAGCCCTGCAGCCAGCTGCCGGCCGCAAAGATTCGTCAGCCGCTACCGGGTGACACGATCATCGAGGTAGTGGAGTTCGTCCCCGGATCAAGGATCAGCATTTACGCAGAGGCCGAAGAAATCGGGGATGGAGGTGGTGCCCAGGTCGCTCTGACGCGCGCGATAAAGGAAGGCGAGAAGATATCAGTGGTGCAGTCGATGGGACGTTGTGTGGCGGATCTCGTTTACGTCGCCAACGCCGGCTGTGGAGACCGTGATCCGAAAGTCTGTTCGCGGGAGTGGCCTGCTTTCCGGCACAGTGGACTGCGGGACGCGCAGCAGCCGTTCGACTCTCCACTGGCGGACCCGCAACAGGTCAAGACGCTTAAGGTAAAGTGGACGTTCCGGCCACCGGATGATCCACGCGGTTTCCGCGCATCTGCCATCGTCCACCAGGGGCGTGTTTTCATCGGAAACAGCAATGGGAGGCTCTACGCTATTGATGCGGCGAGCGGCAATCCGCTTTGGCAATATCCAAAGGCCGGCGATCCTGCGCTGCGCTCGCAATATGAGACGGTCTCCGCACATAACCCTTCTTCCGAAGGACTGCCGGCGAGCGCGTCAGTCGGCACGGTCAGGGAGAGAGATGCAGTTATTTTCGGGGGGCCTGACCAATCTGTCGGACGCAGGTTGGGCAGCGGTCGGCTTTTTGCTCTCGATCCCGCGAGCGGTGCGGAGATCTGGAAGTCTCCAGAGATCGCGGCTCTCAATGGGCTCACACCAGGCGACGGGCGAGAACTGCACGAGAATATCGGTTACTCCTCGCCACTCGTAATCGGAAATCGTGTGTATGTGGGGATCGCAAACCATGCAGATAGCCCGATCCAGAACGGGCGTGTCGCGTCAGTCGACATCAATTCCGGCAACATCGTTGCTTCCTTCGATTTCAAGGCTACGAGCACGCGTGGCGGCGGGATCTGGTCCTCACTGGCGGGGGGACTGTTGGGCAATGCAATCTACGCGACAACCGGTAATGCGCGGCTCTGGAACGGCGGAAGTCAACCGCAGCCAAGTGTCGATCACTCGTTAAGTCTGCTAAGACTGAATGCCGCAACTGGCGCACTCGACTGGAAGCTCAAGCCGGTGCCATTCAACATGGACGATGATCCCGATTGGGCGTCAGGTCCTACCCTCCTGGACTCACGTTGCGGAGCTACGGTTGCTTCGACGCAGAAGGATGGCTGGAGCTATGCTGCGCGTGCGGGTGCCGGTGCGGGTGGAAATCCGGTGGTACGCTGGCAATTTCCTCCAACGGGCATCCCGTTTACAAGCGGAACCCACGGAGATACGCGCTATCTGATTCCGGGCGCTGCCTGGCGCGACACGTTTATCACGACCACCGGTGGCTATACCGTGGAAGCCGGGCAGGTAACGCCCGGGTTCACCCGGTTGCATGCGCTCGACGTCTGCGTAGGGCCTTCTGGTCCAGTGCGGTGGGTGGCAGACATTCCGGGCACGAGGAAAAATACGGCCTACCAGCTTGGGCCGCCGACGGTCACGCGGGGCATCATGTTCCTGGGCACTGCCCAAGGGCACCTCGTTGTGCTCGCAGATCCGTCGGTCTGGCCACCAGCCGGGTCGATATGCGATAATCCGGAGGTCTTACAGGCCGACTGCGTGCCGAACGGTTTCAGGCTCGTTCCACGACCGCAAATCCTCGCGGACATCGATCTTGACCCCGGTAACAGTAGTGACCGCATTTTCACTGAGCCCGTTCTGGCCGATGGCCGCGTGTTCGTTGCGACAACTGCCGGCGTACTCTACATGCTCGAAACGGCTAGATAACCGGAGAAAATCGATGAGCAGCGTCCCACTTCGCGTCCTCATCGTCATCGCCATACTCTCGTTGTCTCGCGAGCCCGTTTGGGCACAAACTGCCGCAAATACGGCAGGCATTTTCGCTCGCGACCGCTACTCCGGCCCGCTGATCGCTCAACGCGTCGTCGGGAGGAACCGGCCAGCTGCAGTGCCACAAGCGGGTGGTGCTGGCCTGGATGTGCCGGTAGTTCACTATCAGGAAATAAGTCTGCGCCCTGGCACACGCGTGGCCGGCTCAACTACGGCGGCACCGCCAGCGGCAGCGGCAGGGTCTTCGCTCCCGCTCAAAGCCACAGGCGGCTTTCTGATCTATGAGTTGAGGGCAGGAAAGCTCACGACAATCATCAACGGCAATCGGCGGGAACGCGGGTTAGGCGAATTCTGGATCGTCGGGCCCACAGACACGGTTACGCTTGAGACCGAGGATGATTCAGTGGTTCTTCGGACGATCCAACTCGCAGATCAATAACCAAGCCAGCCGCCGCACTCGGCGCTTTACCGATAGTCTCGTCTCTAACGGACGGGGCCGTCCTCGTCTGAGGTCCGGTTTGGCGCGCAGGCGAACCAGAGACAAATCTGTCCGACTTGTGCAGGACGCCGTTCCAAAGGTGAGGAGGCCTCCCTTCTACGCCTTTACGGTAACCTTTCCCCTCATTCCGCCGTGATGGTCACAGTGGTACGGGATTTCTCCGGTCGTTCCAAACGTATGCTCGAACGCCGGGTCACCCTTGACCATGTCGCCGCTGTCGAACTCGCCACCATCAGCCGTTACGGTATGTGCAACAGTATCCTCACTTGTCCATATGACTTTGTCGCCTCGCTTGATTTCAATTTGCGGCGGGGAAAAAGCGAAATTCTTGATCGTGACATTATAGCTGGCCATGAGACAGGGTCCTTATTTTGCAATTTTGACGCGTTCCATCATTCCCATATCCTCGTGCCCGAGGATGTGACAATGCATGACAAACTCTCCTTCGTAGTCCATATATCGAGACCTGATGACTATCGGTTTTGGTTGGCCACCGGCCGGCAGAATGATCGTATCCTTCCACAGTTTCACTCGCTGCATCTTGCCATCCTGCGCAGGCTCCTCGCGCTCTACTTCGAACGGATTGACGTGAATATGAAAGGGATGAGGGAAGATCCCATCACCTGATACGGTCCACCTGGATGCTTGACCTAGCTTGAGCATGCGCGGCGCATGCTCGGGCATAAAGACTCGTTCATTCGACGTAAAATGCAGCTTACAGTCGGGAGTTTCGGTCTGGCATATCGGGCAATTGCCGTCTGGGCTACAGGAGCGGCGGCTCATGCCATCGAAGCGCACCGACTGCTCCGCGTCAGTCAATTCCTCTTCCCTGATCGGAGCGAGGTCGCTCGGGACACGGTCACGCAGCTCTTCGCCACTCGGCAATGCCATGTCTCTGGCGGTCCCCTCAACGAGCACTCGTGCAATTATGCGTTGTGGTTTGTTTCCGATGTCGGCAATGAGATCCCCTGCGTTGAAGGCAGCTCTTGACTGCGCGACCCGGATTGCCGCCGTTGCGGCTTGCAACGACAGCGCGGCGGGCAACATGCCGTCTCGCAGGAAGTACTCCTTCGAGGTCTCGCCAGGGGCGAGAGGGGCGGCCTTGACCAGAACGTCACTGCGGTAACCGGGACCGAGCAGCAACTCGCGGACGCCCTCTTGAGAAGGCTCGGCCGCTGGCCAGTCCACCCGGCGACCCAAGGCCAGTCCATCTGCTGCGATTTCATGGAGCTGATGACCGTCGAGTGCCAGGGCAATATTGTCCTCGACGCCCGCATGAACAAAGCGCCATCGCTGCACCTCGCCCGGATGAATCCGGATTGTCGGAACGAACACGCCATTTACAGTTATGTTACGCGACCACTGCCGGTCCGGAATTGCTTTGTCGAAGTCCTCAAGCTTTCCGTCAGGTCCAAACCTTATCTGCTGAAGAACGAAGACTTTTTGTTCGGCGGCCTTGATTTCGGGTACAGCATCCAGGCCGCCATTTGCATCCTGACCACCTTCGATAATGAGAGCTCCTGCCATCCCACTGGAAACCTGCACGCCAGTGCTGCCATGAAAGTGAGCGTGATACCAGAAGGTGCCTGTCGGATGCTTGTCGGGGATGTGGATCCGATACAGCTGCGTAGCCTTGGGGTCACCCGGATACTTCTCCGGCCGTATCTCCAGGAAAACGTTATCGCTGTCGCCGGACGGCGAGGTGTGCAGCCCGTGTGTGTGAAGATTGGTGATATTGAAGCTGAAATCGCCGTCGTGGTCAGCCGGATGTGGATCCTGCGGGTGATGGTGCGTCACATCTCCTGGCAGTTTGTTCGTCAAGCGGATGAAGAGCGTATCACCCGGTTTTGCGCGAATGGTGGAGCCAACAAAGTCGCCATTATAGGAGCGAAGTTCAACTTCGCACCCTGCGAGTTTCTTCTCCTTCGAGTATTGCACAACGAGCTCGTAGGGGGCGCTTTCGTTCGTCGGTCGGACGACAGCAGGTTCATGAAAATCGGCAAAGCCAAAGCTTCTGATGAGCTCCTTGATCCAAGCCTCACGCTGCTGCGGATTGCGCGGGTAGGGGGCACACGGGTCCGTGATAGGTACCTGCGCGCAAGCCAGTCCGGCACTCGCAATTAGCGCCACGAGGACAATAGCAATACAGGGGGCTGAAACACTGCATCGCGACAGCATCATTGCTCCGTGCATCTCGTTGTATCCACAACCAGAGCTATTCTATCGGTGCTTGTGAGGCAGGCAAGAAAAATGTCAGCTTACGCATGGCTCATCAGAAAGACCGGCTCGGCGAGGAATTCCCGGCGATTCTCCTGCGGCAACCAACGGGAAGACGTAGGCATTCTTCGCGCTCCGCGCATATGTGCGCCTAGAGCGAGCTGAGAAGCCACTCCGGCTCAGGAGAATGGTAGTCGGCGGTCCCGAGCCTGAAAGTTATTTTATCGACCGCACCTGCAACCGCAGTGCGTAAGCCGGCCCCTCGTTGTATTGCTTCGTATTGGAGCGATTGGAGCTTGTTTGTATCGAGACCTCGATGTTGCCGAACTGGCTCGACGTTCCCGGAGCCAATTCCCGCGTCTCGGCGCCAACTGTCACAGCTACAGCGAGCTCTCCTGCCGGGCCGGCTATTTGACGGGCGGTCAGGTTAGCCGTTTTGATATCGAGGGAGACCGGTTGTTCGCCGGACCGGAAAGCTGTGGCGAGCACTTCACTGTTTCGCTTTACCGCCACTACCTGTTCTTCGGACGCATGGTCTGAATTTACCCGGTATTCAACGTCAGCGGGGGCGATGACGGCTTCAATAGCAGGATCCGGGGGCATTGCGATCGTGCTTCCCATCGGAACCTCAACACCCGCAGTAAAGTTACGATTCATTTTCTTTACATCGAATTCCAGTCGCACTGCATCACCTGTCGAAGGATGCACCCGAACGGTGCCCGTTTCGGTACCTTTCCGGCGCTCCATTTCCTCTATCAAGCGCTGAACACGGTTGATCCTGTCCGCGTCGCGGGACGATGTCGGAGAGTTGGCAGGCAGGTTAAGTGGCACTTCGGTCGGCACAGCATCAGGCGGCACGATTGTATGCAGGCGACTTTCACCTGGCGTCTGCTGCTGCAGCCTATTGCGCAACGGTTCGGACGGATCAGCCTGGACCAGCTGGTGCTGTCGGATAGCTTCGCCATGCAGCGCGCCGGCCGGACTGGAGATCGCAGTCAGCGCGGCCAAAGCAAGATGCAAGGCAATCATTGCGCCGCCCTTCCACCTAAACGGGGACCGTCATACCGGAGATTAGCCCAATTTGGGTAGTCCGTCACTTTCACGGCGGTGGGCTCGTCCTCGTCGACAACAGCGCTGACGTTCTGAGAATCGATAACGCCATTCTTGTTCCAGTCGATAGGCGAACCGCACACGCCAACCTTCTCATTCAAGCTCCCGGCATTCGGGACAAGTTCCGGTCCCATTCCCTCCGAATAGTCAATCACAAGGCCAGTCACCTTGGGCACAGCGCCATTAACTTCGTCAGCCCCATCTGCTGCATAGTAGATCCGGGTGCAGGTCGGATGAAGTTGCCGGAACGCGTCCGACTGACTCATTCGAAGCTGCCATGCGTAGGACATAACGCTCCAATAGTTCGGCTTGAAACGGGAGTGGTTTGTGCCGCCATGCCGCTGGCCGAGATTGTGACCGAGTTCGTGTGCAAATGTCGCCGCCTGTGACTTCAATGTTTGATATTCAAGCGGAGCGTCTCCAAGTGTGACCATGAAGTCGTTACCGACCTTGGTGCCATCAAAATCGATATTGCTCTCGCCGCTCCATCCCAGAGGATGAGCCCTTGCCCAGATCGCGTAATGAAAGAGACCGCGGTGCGAGGGATTGAAATGGTCGTGTTTTAGTACACCAAAGCTTCCGGTGTGAGTTGCGAGGTCATTTGTCGCCCGGAATTCAAGCAACTCCCATGATGGGACAGAGCCTGAAGAATCCACAAAGAGATTGATGCCATTCGGGCCGAACGGATTCAAAATGGGGGCGTTCCCGAACATCTCCCGTGCTACATCGAATGTACCTGGCGCAGCTTCCTGGCGCGCGATCGGGCGATATAGCAAGCCGTCCATGATATCGACTTCGACGAAGATATCCTTGCGAAATGGATCAGCGCCCAGTGCCTTGATGTCCACCAATGAGCTGCCGGGTTCATTCGCGAGATACCCGCTAATCTCAACGAGGTCGGGAATGCCATCTCCATCGCTGTCCAGGGACATTGCATCCGATGGCAGCTTGAATGTTCGCTCCGCGCTCAACTCTCCGAGTTCATTGCGTACCTGCACCCGGATTTCCGACCCCGCAGGGAGGTTATCAAGGGGTACGACGCGCGACAGATAATGCCTGATGGGAAACCCTAGCACAGCAAGATCTGCCCCAAACATATTGTTGAAGAGCGCTTTGTGCGCGTCCGAAGTACGGTCGATGCCATCCACGAGTACCGCGGCGCCCACATCTATATTTGCGCCCTGAACGTAGAGAATGCACCGAACCCTTCCCGCAGCGTCGAATTTGGTATCAAGAAGACTGATATCGTCGATTCTGGGAAGCGCAGCAGGTGCAGCGCCGCTAATGGTCATGGTTAGTGGAGACGAACGTCCCTCATCGTTCTCGATGGCGACAGCGTATGAGCCGGAGGACACGCCCGCGGGTATTGAGAACATGACAGCGCCTTGAACGGCTCCAGGCAAGACTTGGGATTCGGTGAATTGGCATCCCAAATGATCCGGGCCTTCTCGAGATTCTGGCCCTGAACCAGCACCAGACTTCGGGGTGTCAAGCGCGGTGCCTGGAGCCCGTCCAGGGTTGGCGACGAGGCCCACGCTGTGCCTGAGGCGACGAACAGCTGTAGCAACGCGATAGCCAGAAGGGCACACCGTGCGGACGCCTTCTTGCTTGTCCGAGGGACACCGGGGCCGGGCACAATTGTGTCTCTGTTGTCGTTGGGCGGCGCCATAGGAAAACACTGATTTTAAAAGGTCGCAGTTGGTGTGATCAGCGACTGAACAGCTCAATTCTTCCAATCTTGACAGCGGCGGCATTGGTGGAAGTGGAGACGACGGTAATTCGCACATTGGCGGGGTCGACTCCTTGCGCGATCAGTTCGCGCATACGGCTCGTGACCTCGATCACCTTCTCGGTAGCCATTTGGCCGGCGTGTCCGGCGATTGCGTGATCCGCCGTCCCAAACAGCGCGAAACTTCCAGCTGGCTGACCGGCAACCGCTCCGGCGGCTGGCGCGTCCAAGTAGATATCGAATACGCCTGAGGGGGCAGCGGGCGAGCTGACTTCCGACAAACGCAATATCCAGCGACTTGACGGTGAGACTACAGGCGCTCCCGCGCCCGGTTCGGGAGACAGTTGCGTCGTCGCTGATGCACTGGGAGCAATCGAAAGGGCGCCTCCGCTTCGGCTGATGCGGCTTGGCGGACGAGGTGAGGAAACAGCAAGGGGTGATCCGGCCACGGCAGTCGGAAGGGGGGCTAGTTGATCGTAGCTGTAAGCCGTCCCGACCATTCCGAGAGCCTCTTCTGCGGCAAGTCCAACCTTTTGGATGTCCGGCGAAGCAAACAAATACGGTTCCTGCGTCCAGATATAGTCAGGCGTGCGGGGCGGATCGCCGTCCAGTGGCGGCTGGGTTCTCCACCATTCCCATAACCGGTCGAGATTGGAGTGGTGCAAGTAAAAAATTGGATCGCGGGCTGCGAGCGCTGGCGTAGCCATTCCAAGCGGAATACCTCCCTTCAGCACCCCGATACGGCCGTGGACTTGGTCGTGGGGTGCACTCTCCAGCTGGAACGAGAATCCGCGGTCCAGGCCGAGGACCTCTCCTCGCTCGAAGAAGCGTTGCTCGGCAGCCGTCTGCCAGTTCAAATCAGTGTCGCGGATCAGTGGCTTTTCGGTTGCCGGGACGTTCGGGTCGTTTGGATCGCGGCAGAGCGGGCTGCGATCGGGATAGTAGAGTGGATTATCACTGCCGTCAGTCTCCTTTGCAGGTCTGAAAGGTGGCGGAAAATCTCGATATTTCGGATCCAGATAATTCCAGTAGGGCAGCGCGAAGGGCTCACCTACCACGCTCTCGACGATGCGTTCGAAAAAGTAAAGGTAGACGCGATGCCATGGTAGAAAATCGTACATATGGTGTGGACACTTCAGCCAAATGCGATCACGCCCAACACCAACGGATGGACCCAATGGCACTTCCCCTGCCACCAGCATGTGCGATGCCTGGATACGTGCGAGTACCTCGGGGGTAGCGCCAGTCGGTGGTTGAAACAGCGCATTGAAGCAATTGGTTTCAAAACAGCCTCGTGTGTCATCCTGCCGTGGCGTCCAATGAATGTTCGCCTGAAACCACCAGCTGGTCGGATCCCAGACAGGTCGATCTTGCATCTGCTTAACAGCCCGCTTGTACAACTGGAGCATGGGGGCCGCTGCCGGACCATGGACCTCCCGCCGCACGGGAGGCGTCTGCGCACGAAGACCGACACCGGATTCCATGAGGAGCGTCGCGAGAGTCGTAAGTCCTCCCGCAACGAAATTCCGTCTGTCCAGAGCGGCTGCCAGCATGCTCGTCCTCCTGCTGTCATGGTTCCAGAAAAGGAACGCTTCATCCGTTCTCGCGCTGCGAGATCGGGAAAGTACGTCATGTTTCTGTCGAGGCTGCGGATCAATCCTTTGCGAAACACAACCCGCAAGGCATCATGAAAGGCTCGGCGCGCGGCGCAAACGTCAGCACATAAATCCCTGCCTGCGCCCATTCTCAAATGTCGTGCGCGCAGCAATATCGATCTTCACGGCATACGCTTTTCTTATTTTTCGTTCGCTCCTCACTTGCAACGTAAGATAGCAGATCCGGCCAGCGTTGTATAGCTGGTGACCGCTCGCGATTGTTGTCTGCCCATCATCCAATGCCCATCACTTTTGCTGGTCGGGCCGCGCAAGCGGCTCGCCAGTGCGAAATGCATTCAAAGGGCACCCACATTACTCGAAGCGGTCCTCGAAAAAATACGGTGCCTTTTTCCGACAGCAGCCTTGGCGCATGTTGTCGCCGGTACACCTGTGAACAGCACCCGAGGCTGCCCCAAAAAACCATATCGCAGAGTGGTGCTGTTGCTGGCAATTGCGCATGCACGGGTGGTGCCGGAAAGTACTGCGTGGTCCGTTGAACAGATTTCGCGACATCGGCGCCGAAGAGCAGTCGAATGAGCTCCAGGGACTCGTCCAGCCCTGATGAGATGCCGCCGCCGGTCAGCCGGTTGCCGGAAACCAGAAAGCGCTTGTGGGTGGTATCGACCTCGATCGCAGGAAATTTCTTCAGGCAATCGACGAAGGCCCAATGGGTCGTCGCCGCATGGCCGTCAAGCAGACCTGCTTTTGCCAGCAGGAGCGCGCCCTCACACACCGAGCAGACCCATGTCGCCTTAGCCGCGATTTGACGCAGGTATTTAAGGTAAGCGGAGTCGGGGGCGCGCATGATCGCCTCGAGTGCCTCGGGCTTTCCGCCTGGCACCCATACAATATCGAGCGCGGGCGCTCCGGCAAAACCGGCCTGAACCTCGAAACGGACGCCGTTGATCGAGGTCACAGCCTGGCCGTCCTCCGAAATAAGAACTGTCTCAAAGTCCGGTTTGATTTGACTCGCCCAGTAGAACATCTCCAGTGGGCCGGCGACGTCCAGAAGGTTGACATCCTGATAAACCGGAATACCCAATTTCATTGGCGTGTCCCTCCGTGTTTACGGCGTGCGCACGGCGATGAATGACGCGGTGTAGCCGGCCGGTGAGGTTTGGCGCGGATCAGGGAGCCGACCAGCGCGGGGACCTGGTTGTTGCCGGCGGGCCACTTGTAGGCGAGGCAGCCGTTGTAGTCGTATTCCCAGCCGTCGGTTTGGCTGCCCGGCCGACCCAGACCGACGATCGCAAAGGCGACGGGGGTGTCGGCATTGCCCGGTCTGATCTCGCCGGAGAGATCCAGCCCGCCGCTGCCCCAATCGATCACGCCCTTGAAGGCGGTGTGAATTCGCCTCGAAGCGAAACTCGGCCTCGGCGAAAAAAAGGCCGAGCGCCTTTTGCGGATCGCCGTCAATGGGCGTTGGATCGTTGCGGAAACTTCGATAGATCCAGGACCCGACCAGATCTGCAATGGCCATTGGTGAAATCCATTGAAAAAGTCAGCGACTATGACCGGTCAGAACGGCCGGAATAAATGCATCCAGTAGTAGTATCACGGCGGCCTTAACCTCGCAATCTAGAGGGCTGCGTCGAACGGCCTCAGCTCGCCTCTTGCGTGCAAAGCCGATCCCGGTAGAGTGCTGAAATATTGACAAGCACGGATTGAGATCGTCGAAGCGGCTTTGTCGCTTGGGACATCAGAAGGGATTGATATGAAGCGGTTGGCAATCGCCATTGCGCTCATCCTGATGATGTGCGCCCCGACCTTTGCGCAGACCGTCGGGCTGGTGCAGAACTCTTTCTCAGCGACTTACGTCGCGGGCGACGGTGCTGCTTGCAAATCTTTGTTGGTAACCGGGCAATTTCTCGCCGCCACGCCCGGCTATCAGCTCACAGTGAAGAAGGTTTCGCCCCAAGTGACGCCGACCATCCACGAACTGGAGCTGGTCGCGGCGCCCCCCACTGGCAACGTGATTCAAGTGCTCACGCTCATGCCGGTGAACTATTCCGATCCGGGCTTCACGTCGTGCCCCTATGGGGTCTCGATTACCTACGGGAAGCAAAAAGGTCGTTGTGGGCCTGACGCCTGCGTCAACGGCCGTCGAAAAATAGCGCACTGGCAGATATCTAGCATTGCACGCTTTGTAGTGACGATCGCGTTGCTAAGCGCCACTGACCTGACCGACTTAGTCGAGGGCGTCGGCACACACACACAATCGATGTGAGGACGCTGTCAAACTTAGGGACGTTTTGGGACGGAGTCGTCCCGAGGTGCATGGATGTACCCGTTTCGGGGCCAGCGATAAGAAACAAATTTGACGCCGCCTCGCATCGATACTTGCCCACGTCAACAGCCTTCAGGGCGCGCCGATAACCAGAGGAGACGAGTCATGCCTGTATTTCGAGCACCGGGACTTGCCGATCCCAACGTTTCCGAAGTGGCATTGCAAGCCTGGAATGAGCGGATCGTCGATGAACTGCAGCGACACCCGCCAAGTCCAATCCTGGTCGCAGATCCCAAGTTGATACCCGATGGAGCGGTCTCCAATGGCGTGAAATGGCCGGCACATCCGCTCGAGCCGATGAACTGTTTCGACGAGGAAACCGCCGCGCAACTGTGTGATTGGGGTTGGGCAGGCCGAGCCGAATTGCACAACGAATATCTCGAATACGGGCTGGTGATGCGTCCCGACCAGACCGGTCGGCTGCGCCCCAAGCGATTCATCGCCACGACAGAGTTGATGGAGTGGTGGCAAACAATGGCCGTTCACGATCCCGAGCACTTCCTCGGTTCCATTGAGGAGATAACCGGCTCACGCCCGAGCATGCAGGAATTGTTCAATGTAACGACCCAGTCATGGATGCAGCTCGGACGGCCTGTCAGAGAGGCGCGCTTCCGACAGGTCATGATTGGTGCCGGACCCAGTCAGCCGCCGCAGAGCAGCTTGAATCCAATGCACCTGTTGTTCATGGTTCACCCGATCAATGGCCTCGATGATCTGATATACGTCGTTCATTTCGGCTCGTTTCCTTATGCGGTTTCCGAGGGGGGGAGGAGGCGTCGGGCTCGCATTGAGGAGATATTCGACAATGCCGGCGCCCGGTATCTTTTTTGTCGTAATGCAGATCCGGCTGCAGCAAATGGCGCATACAATCAGGCATTTCTAAGCGGAACGGAAGGAAATCCTCGCGCGCGCAAATTGGCCTTCGCCGATCCCCTGGGAATGTATATCCGTGCGGTTTCGACCGACGATCTTTTTTTGAATGGCAATCCACTGCCAGACAGCTGGAATCGGCTAAGTCGCGGCAGCGCGAACGGAACTCCGCAACGCCTCGAGTTTGGCCCGGATGATAACGATCCAGCGTTCCTCGATGAGGTGACCATTACGAGAAATCCGGGTGCACCCAAGGTGACAGGTTTCCAGCTCGCAAAGCGGATTGAAGTCGGTCCCCTGGTCGTCGTCGGCACCGAAGAGCCCATTCCGCCGGGTGCCTTCAACGATATTCCGAGCGTGGCTGAAGGCACGATTACCTGCGGTCTGGAAACTGATGACCGATGTCAGCGAATTGCGGACTTCAAAACGGCGTTCGACAACAGGACACCAGCCCGACGTGGAACGCGGGGAGGACGCGTTGGCTAAGCTCCAGGATGGAATCTATTGGGACAAGGGAACGACGCCACCCCGGTGCTTTGCGATCGCGTTTTTCAAAGCGGACCGCGAAGCGACCGCGTTAGGCGTCGCAGCGCTTCTGACACGTCTGGTGGCTCTTTGGGACGGTCTGAAAGACGAAAGGCTCGCGGATCTACCTGGGGTTCGCGTTCCTCGGTCCGGCTTTGAATGGCTCATCGGTTTCGGAATCAAGGCGTTCAAGATTGGCGGGGCTGCCAAGCAGCTGCCGCGGAGACTCGATACTCCGAATATCTTCAACTCCGTTGATCCGGCGGGAGGGGGCGGAAAGGTCCTTGACGGTTCGGGTCTGGACTATGCCAAAGGCCTTGCGCTGAACCCGGCGTCTGAAGAAATTTGTGTGCAGTTTACCGGTGATACGCCGCTGAGCGTCAGCCGAGCCATTGTCGAAACCTGGAAGCTCATTGAAAGCGCGCGTGACCCTGCGACCGGCAGAAGTGCACTGGCGCTGAGTGCATCGTTTACCGGATTCAACCGCGAAGATCAGCGCAGTTGGCTGGGATTTCACGACGGTTTGTCAAATCTCGAATCTGGTTCCGCGCGAAAATCGGTCATCGCAGTCAAACGTCAAGGCCTGCCTCCGATTGACAGGTGGACGGTCGATGGGACTTACATGGCTTTCATGCGACTTGCTGTCGATCTGCGCCAATGGGAGCAACTCGGTCTTCAGGAGCAGGAGACACTCGTGGGGCGCACGCGAATTACCGGTTGTCCGCTTCGGGCCGCCCATGTTGCCGGTCAGGCACAAACGGTCGACGGTTGCCCCGCTCCGGGCAGTAACGAAGTCACTGGAGACGGAAATGAAGCCTTTCGCGAACCGCCCGATGGGGTCGACGAAGTGATCACGAAGAGCCACGTCCAGCGCGCGAATCACCACTTTCAGCCGCAGCGCATCTATCGACAAGGATATGAATTCGCCGAAATGCCAATGCCAGGGCGTCCATTGGCTGTTGGCCTCAACTTTGTGAGTTTTCAGGACAACCCGGACCGACTTTTCGGCATTCTGAAGAACGAGGGTTGGCTTGGTGCAACGAACTTTGGCGGCGCGCCGGGACCCCAGCTTCTGACCGCGCTTGCCGCGGGCGTTTTTTTCTGCCCCGCACGCGATGACGCAGAGTTGTTTCCAGGTGCGTCAATATTCCCGACGTTGGTGGCTGCCGTGGACGGACCGGTAAGGGTGCGGACGAGATCGGCGGGTCGAGGTACAAGACGCGTTTGACAGCAAGTTCGGAGCTGACATGCGAATACCGCTTGAGGACGTGCAATGGATCACGGTGCGGTTAACTGTGCCGGAAATCGCGATCTACCGTCCAGATCCATGAATTCAATGAAGCTACCTTCATACTGCGCGTGAGCAAGTGCTTCAGCTATGAAGGTAATTTTCTGTATTTGTTGTTTGGTGAAACGCGACCACCAAACCGGCAAAGGGCCGCAAGGACGCAAAGCGCGCGGCGCCGAAGCGCAAGGGTGGCCGGCGACGAAAGACAAGCACAAGGACCAGGACATGACGTTACCGCTCGAGGACGTGACTTGGATCCATGGGGCTGCCAACTGCGCGCATTCCGCCGATCTGCTCATCCAGGTGCACGAATACGATGCCGATACCTTCGTTTTGCGCGTCAGCAAGTGCTTCAGTTACGAGGGCAACTTCATCTACCTGCTGTTCGGCGACAGCAAGGCCGTGATGTTCGACACCGGCGGGTTGCCTAGCCCGGACAATCCCTTCAACCACGGCAAAACGCTTCCTGTCCGCCAGACGGTCGATGCCGTCATCGCACAGCGCCGCGCCAAACTCGGCGGCGGCGGAGACGTCGACCTGATTGTCGCGCATACTCACAGCCATCTCGACCATGCGGCATGGGACGATCAGTTCAGCGGCCGTCCGCGCACCACCGTCGTGAGCACGGCGCTGGATGGCGTGAAGAGCTTCTTCGGATTGCCCAACTGGCCGGCCGGCGAGGCAACGCTCGAGCTGGGCAACCGGCGCCTGACGGTCTTCCCGATTCCCGGTCACGAAGCCGCGCACATCGCCGTGTATGATCCGCGCAACAAATGGCTTCTGACCGGCGACACGCTGTATGCGGGCCTGCTGACGATCGCCGACTGGCATGCCTATCGCGCGAGCGCCGCGCGACTCGCGCATTTCGCCGACCAGTACGAAATCTCCGCCGTGCTCGGTACTCATATTGAGATGAAGAACGTGCCGCGCCAGCTTTACGACATCGGGACGACCTTTCAGCCGCAAGAGCACGTGCTGCCACTGACCGCAGCGCACGTCCAGGAGCTGCACCTGGCTTGCGAGGCGATGGCCGGCCATCCGCGTCATGACGTTCATGACGATTTCATCATCGGAGCTCTGCCATGACGATGCCGGCCCATCACCATCACAAGCCAGATGCCGAACACCCTTCCGTTCATGGTATGCTGATGGTGGGCGAGGCCCGCGTGCTGATGTCGCATTTGCCGATGTTCCATGCTCCGCACGACCAGCAAATCATCCTCGAGACCACCTTGTCGGCGCCCGGCTTTGATCCTCAAAGAAAATACGTCGACGACCGAACACCACGCAGACCAGGATCTATACATGGGGGCCAAAGCCGTTCGTGCTGTCGGATCTCCTGAGATCTGATCCGGCGCCACCGACCATGGTTGGAACCATCTTCCGCGGACATTTCGAGCGCGGGGGAGTGCCATCACCGCGGATGACGTCGAGGCAAAGGTCGCGCGCATACTGTACAGCCGCCGGCTGATTGCGTCGGATCCGCCGCTCGCCGAGCACCGCTACATCATGTTCGGCAGTCTGTCCGAACCATTTCTGGCGCACGTGATCACGAGGCCGCCGGATTTCGATCAGGTCACAGCCATCGAGATCGCGACGCCGCAGCCCGCCTGGCTGACGACTTGGCAGGGCGCCGGGATGACGCTCAAACTCGACGGTATGAACGCGGCGCTCCGCGAAGGTGATGAGGTCAACGCGACGCAGGTCGACGCTCCGGCGGCTGGCAGGGCGGCACTGACGGTGAGGCGCGAATTCTATCGGGAGACGGGCGACCTCGCATCTTAGGGCCCCATCGGTTCTGATCAGATAGGCACGAGGCTTAAGAGGCTACTTTATGGCGCTCGCCTGACCGAACCGGGAGCGAGCTTGCTCCGAAACCCCATCATGAAAGGTGCTCTGCCATGTCGAACCTTGCAGCCGTGCAGCGTCCGATCGCCAGCCTGCCGATTGCAGCGAAGACCAGCATTCCCGGCAGTCCGGACTGGGTCGGGATCGGCGCCAATGCGGTTTGGATATCAAACGCCGGAGCAGATAGCCTGGCTCGCATCGATCCCTCCACCAACGATGTGGCGAAGATTGTTCCGGTCGGGCGACGTCCGTGCTCCGGCCTCGCCGTCGGGTTCGGCGCGGTGTGGTCGCCGAGTTGCACAGACAAGCGGCTCGATCGCGTCAGCGAGCAATCCAGCACGCTCGAGCTTCACATTCCGACGACGGTCGGTGATAGCGAGGGAGGGATTGCAGCGGGTGAAGGCGCAGTCTGGATGGTTGCCGACCGTCATGGGAAGCTGCTGCGAGTTGATCCGGCGCTCAACAAGATCGCTGGATCGGTTAAGCTTGCTGACGGTTCGTTTGTGCCGGTGGTGGGCGCAGGAGAAGTCTGGATCTCCTCGACCGAGCGCAATCTGGTTTCGCGGGTCGATTCAGCCGCATTGAACGTTATCGCCGAAATTCCCGTCGGTCCGGCGCCGCGCTTCATGGCCTGCACGGAAAGCGATGGGTGCTCAATCAGGGTGACGGAACAGTTTCGCGGATCGACACCGCGAGCAACGAGGTCGTCGCCACTATCGACGCTGGCGTGCCCGGCCGGGGCGGCGATATTTCGGTCGGACAGGGGTTTGTCTGGGTTACCTTGATCAGCATTCCGCTTACCCAGATCAATCCCACCACCAATAGTGTGGTGCGGCGCTGGGAAAATCGACCGGTCCGCTTCGAGGTCTTCCGGATTGCATCGTTTCCGGGAAAGGCGGGTGATGATTTCGTTCTTTCCCGGGTGAGGCCAGTGGAGGGTGGCGTTATTGTGTGATTGTGCACCGCGATGTCAAACCAGAAGAGCATGGTCGCTTTTCCAGGAAAAACCAGTCGAGGACGTATCCATGCCGGTTGCTCTTCTAGCCTCAGTTCGGGAAGAACATTTGCTTTCGAGCACAAGAACTCTGGAACGAGCAGGCAAGGTTGCGTTCGGCAGTAGAAGTTGGGAGCTATTCAACAGCCTCGATCCATACTCTCCGGTGCCGCATGCGATGTCTTGATCTACGCGTCCGAGCCAGCGTCACCGGGGCGGCTTGATATCTTGATTCATCAGTCGCGAAAAAAGGATCGCACAAAGACGGAATGATGTACCGCCCGGAGAGTACTCTAAAGTATCCCCTCGATAACAAGGGGAATCGGATCCTGTTTTGGGAAGTCGATAGCCTGCGCCTGCTTGAGTTTCCGATCAGGATTTCCAGTCTCCGGGAGGCCGAAAAACGAAAGCGGTATCTTACCGAGTTCATCCCCCCACGGCACCGTGCTGATTGAAGCCACATAAACAGTCTACCTTATCCTGGCCTCAGCCGCTCTTCGCAGTTTCGGTGTATTGCGAAGACCGACTGAGTGAGTCGTAAGCACTCGAGCATGATGGGCCGCCGGGCTCATTGCAGAGCCTTTCGATCCTGCCGGAGCGTCGGCTGCTGGCATGGCAACACAAGTTGCGATCACGACTATTTGCCGATCTGGCTCGGAAGCGAGCGCCGACCTGCCTGCAAGCCAAACAAATATACTTTTCAGGACGTCGAACCTGCGGTTGCGGGCGCGCGACTATTCGACCAAGATAGAAGCCGTTTAGGTCAGGCAGTACGGGGTCGAACATGTCCGATCGTGACGACGAGGCGGAAATTCTGAAGGCCGTCTTGAATCAGGAATACGCGATCCTGGGCGAAGACCGCATCAAGCAGATCGTCGAGCAGCCGAGTGGCAAGGAAATCGATGTCGCGAGCGGGCGAGACGTTTCCATCAAATCCGCTTACACGATCGTAAAAGCCAGCCTGGGCGTCATACGCGAGATTCAAATGGCTTGGCGGGATACCTTCCCAAGAGAAGAGCAGACCAAGTTCACCTTCGATGAGAAGAACAGCAAGATTATTGTCTAGACGCGCGACAAGGCGCTCCGCGAGGAGCTGACAAGGCAACTGCCTGCCATGGTCGAGGCGGTTACGAAGCAGAAGCGTGGTCGGCCCGCTACAAGATAGTGTTGCATGTTGTTCGCAAAGTTCGCCGCGGCACTCGCCGATTTTGAATTGTTCAATGCGGGTGTCCTGCTTTACACAGTTCTCGCCCTGACCAAGTGGAGCGACAACCTCTTGGCCACGTTGGCGGTTGCATCCGGAATCGCTTTCGCAGCTTACCACACCAAGAGAGCGAATTTTGCCGAAGCCTACAAGAGAAACGCGACAGATGCCCGCGCCGCTCTTGCTTCGTGCCTTGAGGGATATTGGATCGCTGAGGCCCCTGCTGACTTTCCAGTAGGCAATGCGACGCTCGCTCAGCTTCTTGGGTCAACAGGCAAGGCGCGGGTTTTGCTGCTATCACCGAAGCCCGGATACGAACCGCTGCTTACTTTCAAGTCGTTCTTGCAACCAGAAACGAGAGCGTACCGATCTGTTATCCTGCTTGCAGGGGGCAGCAAGCTTGGAGTGGCAGAGCGCTTTTACCTGATCCACGAACTCTGCCATGCAACCGTCCCAGGGCATGTCCGGGAATTCCTTTCAAACAAAGCCTCCTATCGCTTGTTGCTTCTTTATATCCCCATATTGGTCGCCTGCCAGAATTGGCTCGCATGGGCAGCGCTTGCGGTCGCTTTTGGTTATCATCTTTTGAATGCAAACGAGGAGCTTGGCATCGAGCTCGATGCGGATTGGAACGCGTGGCGTCTGCATGAGAAGCACTTTGGACCAGAAGAGACGATCCGTGCCGCCAAGCTCATTGCGTATCTCTTCTCCAAAAACGCAATGTTTGACGACGGTCTCAAGCCGTTCTACGAAGCCCGCGCACTGCAGGCACGGAGGGTAGCTGAAACTCTGGAAACGAACGATCCGCGGTTCGACTTATACAAGACGGTGCCAAGTCTCACGCTCTCTTTCACAATTATACTGTTGTTCCTTGTGCAGATGGCGGCCGCAGCCATAGGCTATTTCGATGCGGTACAGCAACTTCCCACGTTCATGTACGCTTTCGCTCCCGCGGCTGCGTTGGTCGGACTGATCCGCCACGAGCGCGCCGCGAGGGCCATTGCGACGGAAGAGTCACTTTCGACGTTCGTTGACGAAGTCCTGGCCAAGAGTCGTGAAATCGACGATGTGGATGCCGCCTTCGTTGCCTTTGAGCAATTCGGACGGTCACAGGAGCCGAGCGCCCGCTTTGATTGAAGGACATTTCCAGATGTTCGGCCACGATTGCCATCGTCTCGGACAGCAACATTGCTTCGCCAAACCGGTGCGCGCGCTCATGTTGGAGCTGAACCAGCGTCTTGGGGATCATTGACGGTAGGGGAGGCTACGTCGTGCAAGCCGCTTAAGCACGCGCGGCCATCCAGAGGATTGACTCCGATAATTGCCGAGCTCGCCATTCTTCCGGACGGCATGAAGTTTCCCACGAATTCAAGATCAAAAAGTTAGGGCGAATATGCTGTCGGGATTTATTTGCTAGCTTGCGTTTTGGAAGAGAGGGGCAACTTGATCTTCCAAAATCGTTAGAAACGATCGGCGCTTTCGCCTCCCGAGCACATAGTTTGCTGGTCCAGCGCGAAGGCGTTTTTTCGAAGTTCGCCGTTTGTTGAGCCAACGTAAAGTTGCGTTGTCCTTCACTGAGAGGCGTACCACAATCGGTGCGGGAGTTGCGCCACAATACCTTCATGCTCGCGGAGAGCGGCGGCGCGCCGCTCTCCGGACATCCTTCCGCCGCGAGTGCCCTGGAGTCGCGCTTGTGCAGTTCGGCGGCGAGGGCGGTGTAGTCGGTGAGAACTTGCGTCATGAGCTTGCGCGTCGGGGCGTAGGCGGCGCGCGCGTGGTTTCGTGCTTTCGTCCGGTTGGGATGGCCATTCATGGGCGCAGGATAACGCCTTCTGGGTGCAGCATCGTTTACCGCGCCTATCCTGGATGGGATTACATTGGCTTCGCCGCACTGAGGCCCAAGGTAATGTTGCGGCAGACCCAGTTTAATCGTCGCTCCTTGCCATCTCGATCTCCTTGAGCCGCTTCACCGCAGCCTGGACGAGCAAGCCGTCTACCAAGACAGCAAGCCGGTGGGATGAGGCGCTGAGCCGCTTGCGCGTAAGAAAATCTCCAATGATGTTGACCCACATGGAGACCAAAGCGAAGACGAACAGTCCAATCGGAGGCTTCTCGGGGACTGCCAGCCAGAGGCCGATTGCGATCGCAACGACGCCAATGAGGACCGCCTCTATGCCAATTATAGCCAGCGACAAGCTCGGAACATGTAGGATGCGCTTCAGCCGCGAAGGCGAACTCTTCTCCAGGGCCCCACGGAAGCTGGCGGCGAGTTCGGCCCGCCCCTTGAAAAGCTTTGGATGCTCGTCGAGCCTCGCCTTGAGATTGAAGAAGCATTCGACGAGTTGGGTTGCCGTGATGGTTTCGTTGTGGCCGAAAATGCGATAATAATTCTTCCATGCGTTCCAATCAGCGTCGGCTTCCATGAGAACCTCATTCTCAAGAATGAAGCCGTTGATCAGGAACAGGACCAGCAGCGGCACCGCCAAATACCAATTCGCGCAAGCCAAACCGATTGCTACATAGATCATCCACAATCTTCGCAATGGAGAGGTGCCGTTCAATTCCCAGATGTGTCCCGCTGCTGACGAATGGTTGAGTTCGTGAAGCATTGAGAAGCGCTCCATGATACCGAATTCGTCCGAATGCGGCAGCAGGACCACTGTGCCGCAAGGGCCCCTCGGCGGCTGTAGGAAGGCCTTGAGAGTCAAGTATGGTTCGTAGCCGGGCTTGGGCACTAATGAGAGTACGCGGGAGGCGGCAAAGCCAGCCTCCTTCTCAAAAGGTTCGATTTTGTTCACCGAGTGCTCGGGGCTAATTTCGACGATGTCGTAGCCCGTCAAGCACTCTTGAACGGCAGAATAAGCGTCGTCCGCCTGCCGGCTATACGCCTCAGTGTGAATCGCCTTTCTCGCGAGATAATCGGAAAGAGCGATCATCCAGGCAATGAGCAGCGAAAGGCCTAAGGCGGAGGACCAGCTTGACAACGCCAGGATTACGAACAGCCAGGTTGCCGAATTCCCCGATCCGGCGGCAACAATGCCGAGGATAAAGTTGCCTATGATCCTCACGTTCAGCGAGGTCATCCCCGGCTATCTACTTTGTGCGCTTTTTGTCGATCTGCTTGACCGTTTCATCGACGAGCTTAGGAACGACCTCGGTTATCATCGTGACCATTTTGGGGTCCGATGTCCGAAATGTGTATTTCTTACCCTTAAGCTCGATGATGATTTCAGTTGAAGGCTTGTCTGGGAATTTCTTTCGATAGTCCGCCTTGATTTGGCGGACGGCATCCAAGCCAACCTTCATAGCCTCGATCACCGGCTTGAGGCTCAGGTCCCTGCCGCCCTTGACGTCAACGGATCGTTCGTCGCCGGCCGCCTCGATGAGGTGTTGCAGGTTAGTGGCGCCAAGTAACTGGCATTCCCTAGGGAAAACGGCTATCAGGACTTCTCTCTCAATGTCTTGGTCTTCGGTCAATGCAACCTCCATCTTGCTTGGATGGGCGCGCTTCAGGCGGCTAAGAAAAAACAATCGCAATATCAGACGTCTGCTGCGTCGTGCCGACAAGACGCTGCAACGTGCCGAACGCCCACAATTTTGCACGTTCTTCCGGAGGTCGCAACGGCGCGATTACGAGAAGAGGCGTCGAACGACCCGGAAAACAATAGCGCCGCCCACCCGTTGCTTCAGCGCGTCGATGTCGCGCTGGGCATCCAGCCCTCAGCCTACGGTCTAGGCTCCCGGTCGAGCTGGTGTTCGCACGCCGAGATGGCCGCCGATCGGCGGACGTCAGCACGATGCGGCTGGCGGTCACCCACTGGGGGTAAGCCAGCCAGTCGCTCACGACTGAGCGCTGAATGCAAGCCTACGGAATGCCCAAGGACGGAGTGGTCGGGTGAGCGGCGCGAGCCATCACCGTACAGACCGAACCATGGTTTTCATGATCATCGACAGTGTCGGAATCAAGATGGTGCGAAGCGGTGGCCCTTGTGGCTAAGCGCGCGTCAGTCAATCGATTGACTCCGATACTTGCCGAAATAGCCACTCCTCCAAGCATCATGAATTTCCCTGTGAATTCAAGACCGAAAATTTGGGGGGCCTATACCGTCGGGATTTGATCGCGAGCTTTGAAACTTTGTTCTCGCAAATCAACGCGGTAATCTCGTCCTTAATGATTGAGTGGGCGTAGTATCGTGAACGAGGTTTATATTCAATCCCGTTCTTGCGAGCGGAGTATTGCAGCGCATTTCATCGTGCAGAAGGATGAGGCGGGCAGCGGAGGTGATCTTGCAAAAGGGGCGGGGCGTCCAAGGCTCGCGTTAGCGCAAAGCGGAAATTCGGCCGTACGCAAATGTCGCAGAAGGACCCATAACCAGACTTCTGCTAAAGCCGAAGAGGAGATCACAGTCCGATCAATCTTCACTTGAACTCGCGCGGCAAGGCAGGTTTTGGCAGGCCAATCGAAGACGCAGTCAGGAATCGCTGGCCTGCCCGGAAACGGCGAGCAGAAATGTGCATTGTGCGTGCCACCGTGGCTGTCTGTCCGCCCTGCGACAGGGGGCGTCATCAAAAACTGTTGACGATGGTGAAGATGGTGCGAAACTAGAACCTTACAACCTTGCAGAGATTGTTTAGGAAGCGTTCAGCTGGTCGAATGCAGCAGGCAGGTTGACCAAGTAGATCAGCTGATGCTTGGGAAAGCGCGAGCGTCGCCAATCCAGGCGTGGGGCGCATTAGGCGATTGATGCGAGCATTGCAGAGATGCAACAGCTAAATAGCTGAAATACTACAACAACCAACTCTTCGTTCCACGAGGGCAACGCGGTCGGCCAGAGTGGCAGTGCACTTTCTGGCAAGTGGACGATCGACCTTGCCGTTCGCGGTGGTGCCGGGAAAGGCGGCCTCGATCGCGGGCGCGGCCTCACCCTCGTAGAGCTGGTGGACGGCAGCATCGGCGTCGTAGACGGGAACGCCGCCACAAGCTCCCGTAGGAATGCCTCGCAGCGTGATCCACGCAAGGTCAGCAACACCAGGAAGCGGGCCCTGCGCAGGCCGGCGTGAACCCGGCCGGGAATAGCGGGTGGGACGGCTGCGGCACGGGCAGCGGCGGTTACGGCGCCGGTGGTTGCGGTAATGGCCTGTAATTCGAACTAGGCTTGCCGGGGGCGTTGTGCCCCCGGCAAGTTCAAGCGCTTCGCAGGACGGCCCGGCGATTTCTCTAGCGACTGCGGCCCCGACGAGCATATTCGCTTCTTCATTGCGTTGGACGTGGTGGACAAGTTGGCGGCCACCATTTGGCCCTGCCTCCCGGCGGGTTATCCTTCCTGTTCCCATTGATTCAGCCAGACAAGGCGAGTCGGGATGGACCCGTGGTTCGAACTCATGAAGCGTCACGCGCGCGATATCCTGCCGGTCCGCGATGGCGAAAGCTTCGATGACTACCGCGAGCGGATGACGCAAGCGCTGACGCCGAGTCAGCGCGCCATGCTCGCCGCCGAAGCGTGGGCGGAGGCCAGGCAGGCGTACAAGAGTAGCGTTGCGCGCCGGCGCCTGTGGATTGCCGCGGCACGACTTGCTTTTGATCCAGGCCCCCGCTGTCCATGCTCGGTATGCGGTCAGTATGAGAGCATCACCGAGGCGCATCACATCTATCCGCTCGCGCTTCAGTTCGACGCCGGTGAACCAGAGGCGATACAGGAGTCGTGCTGGCTCTGTCCGACGCACCACCGCCTCATGCACGAAATCATTGAAGCGCTCATCGAGATACGGCAGCCGAGGCTCGAGGGTGTTCCGTTCGAGGAACGGGACAGGCTGGACAAGATCGGCGTGCGGTTCGTTCATCTCTGGCGACGCGCACAGCTTCAAGACCGCTCCCTCCTGAAATCGGCATAGACTTCGCCTCTCGCGGCATTGACTTTGTGTTCCTGATTTGTTCTTGTGCTGCCTGTCCAGCAGGGAGACAAGCTATGGACAATCGCATCAATGAAATCCGGCGGGTCATCAGGGCTTTGCGCGTCAGCATGAAGGAGGCCGAAGCCATCATGCATGAGCAAATCAACCGGGATGAGGACTGCTCCTTCGTGGCATCCGAGATTTCGAAGATGCGCACGGTGATGAGCGGGCTGGTCAAGGAGCGAAGCATGCTTGGCGACAACGAGCCCATTCTCGTGCACCACCTGTTCATTCCCCGCCGGCCGCCAACGCCGTCGCGCGTTTCTGTCGCGAAGCGCCGCCTCGTGCCGCGGGAGGTGGCTCTGGCATGACCACAAGCCGCGCGGTCTACTTCTCCGACATGCAGGACCCGCCGGAATTTCTGGTGGCGCTCAACCACGCGCGCAAGCTTTCCTGCCATGAGGGATGGTGCCGGATGCATATCGAGGCGATCCAGGTCGCGATCGGTCAGTATGCCGAGGCCGCGCTCGGCAATCGCGAGTTCTTTCTTAACAAGCCGCATAGCATTGGGTGAGGGTGCCGGAGCGGCGATATTCCGTGAGTTCGAGGGCCGTTTGGGCGGTGGATTTCCTGCACAATCCCGAACAAAGATCCCGCAAATCTCGCTACTCTCGCCTTTATGAGCATCGACCCAACTCAAATACTAGAAAAGCTCATCGCTCTGGGGGCCCCACAGGCAACGGAGACTGGCAGCGCTGCGCTTAAACGAATTGGGATGCTGATCGACCTTGCCGGCGATCTCGGTCGCGATGATACAACCGTGCTTGCGCTCGAATGGTGCGATCTTCTGAATCACAGCAAGCTCACGAAGCAGCAGCGGGTCTTGCTCGACTACTTCCGTGCCAACGCTTGGGCCAACCGCAAACGGCTGAAGCATCGCGACCCGGATGCGGCATGGCAATGGGAGCAGCCGGAACTACAGAATGAGATATTCCATCTCAGAAGCGCCGCGAACGCGCCAGGATTTGAAGAGCTGTCGGCGTTGCGTCGCTGCCAGATACTCACCAATCTGGGTAACCAGCTCAATACGCTCGGCCCTTACGTGGAAGCTGTAGCCGTATGGACGCGTGCGCTCTCGATTGATCCCAAATTCGGAATGGCTCGAGGAAATCGCGGTTCTGGCCTCACACGATATGCTTCAAGTCTGTATGACGACGAGCATCGCGGCCTGTTTTTTCTTCGGGCCTACGAAGATCTGTCTGGCGCTCTTTCACCGAAGACCAGATATGCAGGTCCTGAAGGTGTCGGCGCCACCAAATTCTTTGCCAGTGTTAAGGAGCGGATCGAGGCCGCCATCCATCTCGACCACGCAAAAAGCGTCAAGTGGGACCGTGAACGGATTGGACGATCGGCGAGCGAACGTCGATACCGCCGTCGGGCACTACATCAAGGGTTATTCCTGAATCCCCTTAATGATCTCGGCCCTCACAGCATTGCCGCGATCGATCTGCTTTCTCTTCCAAGCTTCACAAGCAATCTGGGAGAACCTCCATCGCTCATCGCCTTCTTCGATCAAATGAAGCAAGAGTACGTCTCGGGTCGGTGGCTGCTCTTCGAGGGCCTTCATTCCGACACGGTACACTTTTCCGACCGCGATGTTGTGCTTTACAACACGCTCGACTATCCCAGCTATTCGCTTGCGGTTGAAAAGGTAAAGGCTGCCTTTCGCATCGCCTATTCGGTGCTCGACAAGATAGCATTCTTCCTGAACGACTACGCCAAACTCGGCATTCCGGCCCGGCGCGTTTACTTCAAGACGATCTGGTACGAGAGATGCGATCCAGCCCGACCCGTCCGGCCGGAATTCCTGCAATCCAAGAACTTGCCGTTCCGCGCCCTTTACTGGCTCGCCAAGGATCTATTCGATCCCGTGTTGCAGGACGCCATGGAGCCCGACGCAAAGGAGCTCTACACGATCCGCAATCACCTCGAACATAGCTATCTGCGGGTGCACGAAATCCTGATACGCAAAAAACCGAGCGCAACGCCCGATCCCTGGACTGACCGGCTGGCCTACTCAGTTGCCCCGAGCGAACTAAACGCCAAGACCATCCAACTCTATCGTCTTGCCCGCGCCGGTCTGATCTATCTGGCACTCGGCATGCACCAGGAAGAGAACAAGCGTGATCGGGCTGGACCGAAGGGCCTGAAAATGCCGATGGCCTCGATCGTTGGTCCGACAGGTGGAAGGTCTGAGAGCAGTCCGAGCGCTGCTTCGGAGCGCCCACCGGCATCTCTCGATCCGCCGGGCTTGTTCATGCAACTTTAACGGGCTAGTGTTCGAAAAAAGCGCAAAGCGGGGCGAGGGGGAAAGCAGTGCCCGTTCAGCATATTCATACCTATTTGGTTCACCCAGGGAAAAGTTCGGAAATTCGACAGATCAACGGTGCGTCGGTCCCATTAACGGGCAGCATGTTCGATCTGCTCGACGGGATTTACACCCGTGCCGACCAGGAATGCGACATCGACATCATCTTCAAATCCACTGGCGGGGTGCAGCAAAATCCCTGCCGCGATCCCATTTGCGCTCATCTCGATAGTCCAACGCTGCCGAGCGGACGCGCCATCGCCGAGCGCTTGCAAGTTCATACCGACCGGCGGGCCGGAATCGGTCTGCTGTTTTTGATCGTCGGCAAGGAAGGACGTGAGCACAAGATCGTACTCTCCCGATTTCCGACTGATAGCGCGATCCTCGTCGAGGAGAATCCTCGAAGTCTCGACGTTGCGTTCCTTGAACGCGTGTTCATGAAGAACAAGACATCCTACAAAGCCGTCCTTTATCGGGATGCATCTTTGCGCGCCGGCTTTTGGGATGGCAAAGCGATCGATAAGCAAACCAACCCTGCCGGCGAAAGCGCCGACTATTGGATTGCCGACTTCCTCGCCTCCGATTTTCGCGTAACCCCGAAACAGGGCACCTCCCGCCTCGCGACCACTCTACGAGACGCGATCAAAACAGCCGATATCGCGGTGAAACAGGAAATCGTTGCGGCTGCGACGCTCGCAAGGACGCTTCCGCGAATATCGATAAGCATCAACGAATTTGCTAATCGCTTTAATCTATCGGCCCCAGCGCGCGAGTCCGTTTCGCAACAACTCAGGAATCCGCATCTGGCGGAGGAACGCTTCCTGTTCTCCGCCTCCGATTTCGCGAGCATCATGGCATATCGATCAATGGAGCTCGATAATGGCGCAACCCTAACCGCACCGTCCGCCGAATTCGACCACGTCTTCAGGCAAGAGGCCATTGACGGCAGCGCGCACAGAGTTCGGTTTACGACACAGGGCACGGTAATCAATGACAAGCTCAAGCCAAAAGCCTGACGACCTAAGGGAACAGTACAAGGAGCGCCGCGAGAAAGTTCTGGCTCCACTCGCCGATGAGCTACGCGCCTATCTGTCTCGCTGCCTGGAAGGGCAACCGCGGATTGACCGGATCTCGGCACGTCCGAAGGATATCGACAGATTTGTCGCCAAGGCGGCCAAGCTGGTCGACGGGAAGCCAAAATATCAGGAGCCACTAGCTGAGATTCAGGACCAAGTCGGCGCGCGCATCATCACATATTACCAATCGGATGTTGCTCGGCTTGATCCGCTGATCCAGCAATGGTTCAGACCCATAGAGTATCGGGACCATGTGCCTGAGTCCCACTGGGAGTTTGGATATTTCGGACGGCACTACATCCTCGCAATACCGTCCGACGTCATCAGCGCCGGATGGTCCAAAGAAATGATCCCGCGGTTTTTTGAATTGCAGGTGAAAACCTTGTTTGAGCACGCGTGGTCCGAGGCGGAGCATGATCTCGGCTACAAGCCGGGCGAAGCTCCTCTTACACCGCAGCAAACACGCAGTCTCGCCTACACGTCTGCCCAGGCGTGGGGCGCGGATAAGATGTTCGACGATCTGTTTCGGGAGCGCGCCGGAACTACGGGCGGCGCCACCCATTGACCCGCGCCGGCAATGTCACGGAACGCCTATGACGAGAAAGCTGCCGCTTACAGACTTCCGCGCGATCAGGCATCAACTTGAACCCGATGATTTTGCCATCAGTGATGGAGACGATATTACGCCGACCGACTTGATTGACGAACAAACATGGGCCGGCATTACTCATCTTACCGACGACGTGGCCATTCGCACGTCAGACCACAATGGCATCCGGTTGAAGTTACTCTACAGCCTGTGGAGCGACTGGATTGTTGCCATAGGTGACCCCGATCATCCCGATGAGCTCTACAACTGCATGCTGGACGCCGCCGATGCGTTTCAGTGCGTCAACTTTCTCCTGCTGCACGGCTACTACCGAGCTGCCATGGCAGAACTTCGTGTGGCGCTCGAATTGGTCATGATCGGTTCGTATGGCAACCTAAAGCCAACCGACGCCGATTATGTCACATGGAAAACCAGCGGCTCAGAACTGGGTTTCTCGCGCATCAGAAAGCGACTGCATGGGATGCTAACTCAGGAACAGTACAACTGGCTGTTCGCTGACGGAGAGATTCTCAGCAGCACGTTTCGTCAGTTATGCAATTTCACGCATTCGCGTCCGGATTCAAGCGACGGCGCTCTCTGGGAGAGCAATGGGCCAGTGTACGTGCACGAAGTCTTGATGCGCACGTTCTTTACAGCTCTGAGCGTGTACGCGATTTGCTACTTGCTCGTGCGTATCGCTCGCCCGGCCTTTACCCTCCCGGAAGACAGCCGAATACTTTTCGAGGAAGATTGGGGGCCGGGCCGCGAAGCTATCGCCAAGGCTTTCGAACAACTTTTCAAAGAACGAGCGAGTCATGGCTGATCTGCCGGAACTGATAAATCAACTGGGCAGTCTAACGGTGCTTGAAGCGGCGGAGCTTTCGAAGATGCTTCGCGAGCGGCTCGAGAGGCCGCTCAAGAGAAAGCATCTCAGCTTCAATGAGGGTAAGGTCTGTGATGCAGTTGTGCGCCGTCTCGAAGCGCGCGAACAGCAGGTACGTGCAAACCTCCGATGGCCCGAGCAGGAAAATCACCAGCACCCGGTCGAGGTGGTCTTTGATCTGGGCAGCCAGCTTTATGCGCTCGAGCATACCGGCATCGAGCCGTTCGATGGCCACATACGCATGGAGGCGCAGACCGAGAAGCTCTTCGCACCGATCACCACCGTGCTCAAAGATGCGCTCGGAACGGATGCTCTGTTCGAACTTTACCTGCCGATCAATTCGCTTAATGGGCGCAAGCCAGCTCAACTATCGGCGATTCAGCAGTCAATCATCGACTGGGTAAAGACGACCGCGCCGACAATCCCCAAGCGTCCTTATCCGGACTACAAAGGAAACGGCGTCGGCCCTTCGCGGCCGCCAAATGTGCCATTTGATGTAGCCCTTTGCCGGTTCGAGCCGCCAATCGTTCCTGGCAAGCATTTCCAGATCAGGCATACGGTGGATGATATCGAGAAGCTGCGCAGGGACCGGATGAAGGCTGCGATCGACAAGAAATTTCCGAAGCTTGCCGCGTGGAAAGCGAACGAGGGGGCCAAATCGATTCTCGTGCTGGAGCAGAACGACATCCAGCTTACCAATCCCTCCATTGTAGCTGACGTCTATCTGCCGTTGGCCAAGGCGCGCGAGGACAGGCCCGATGAAACCTATCTGGTCGCATCATGCATGAGTCCGAATTGGTGGATGTGGCCAATCTTGATCGGCGATCGCCGGTACGACGACTATGCCAAGAGCGATGATCCGAGCTTCTGGGAATTTGAGTCATCCAAGCTTGCTTCGCTGACGAAGCGATAGTCAACGGGGAAGGGCGAATTCGATTCCCAGAGGCTTCAAGACAATATCCAGAACCGCTTCGCTGTGTTCCCAGCCACCACAATATTCGGGTGAGAGCGCGATTGTTAGCACGCTGATTTTGCCGCTACTCAAATGAGCGCTGACTATCCTCATCAAATTCGAGATGTATGCTTCAGTCATCATGCACTGAGGTCGTTCGGCGTCGATTCCATGCCAAAAGAAGTAATCCAGATCGAGGTTGAAAATCCAAGGGGCATGAGACTCATTCAACCAATAATCGAGGTTGGAAGGCACATCCCAGAGATCGCAGTTCATATGGGTGCAGTTTGGCGTCGTTCCCTCACCATGGGTCGCGAAGTAGGCGGCGTCCATCGCGTTTCCGAACACGGCCAAGAAGATCGATAGATAATTGTCCCAGCCAAACAGAGGGAGCGGCTGCGGAATATCCTGGTGTTTGACCGTGCGCGCCAGATACTCATCGATACCAAGGTCCCAAGCGGGCGGCAGATTATCCAGCCAGGTCGTCATCCGGCTAGCAAGCGTGTCGTAATGCTGATCCACGTGAAAGAGAGAATACCGCTGTTTCGGATCGATATGTTGCAGCCAGCACCACAGCGCCGCGCGATGGTTGTCCATCACGTATACGTTCTGGCGCCTCCACAAGAAGTTTTGGGAAAAGGCACCTGAGTAGTTCCTGCCGCGAAACGGGACCAGCCATTCGCCTTCGGATGCTTCCGACATCAACGTACCTCAAGCTCGAAGGAGCAACGGAGCGGGGTAGTTCAGGCGCAGCGCCCGATCGCGCGTCTAAACCCTTCGGCCTCGCAATCAAGATGTGAGGCCGGAAACGACGACGAAGGACATGGCGGGCGGTTAGCTCTTGTCTTCAAATTCCTCGACCGCGGAAACGTATCCCTGGACATAGATCTCCGTCTCACATGCGCCCGTGCTTGACATGAAATCCATGCATATCTGATCCGGCGTATTGATGGCCAACTGAAACTTCCCGCGGTCGCTATTCCGCTGGAGATCAACCACATTGCCGGAGCCCGGAACAAGCTTTCCCCCGTGTTGCGGAAGCACGCATCCCCGGACCGTTCGCGGCTGGCAGAAGGGACTGTGGCCATCAGACGTGCCTCCCGATGTTATTCGGAAGAGCTGAGAACTTTGCACGCGGGCCTGTATTGTCTTTTTCGGCTTTGGCACCACGATGAGGGTCAGAACGGCATCATCCGGTATCGGGTAAGCGGATTTCGGCTCCTTGAGTATGAAGAATTTCGAGTCGAGACTGACGCCGATAGGCGTCTTTCGAAAGCGGAATGGGATGATCTGAATCTCTCCGACCGCATCGCCGTTGAGCTTGACGGGTTGAGTGAGCGGGCCAAGGTCAATCAACAACGACGAGTTTGCGATCGCATCCTTGCCAAACTTGCCCTCCATAGTCTGTTGGTCATCCGTGCGCAGCTTGATCGTCAATGGGAAATCGGTCTGCTTTCCCTTGAATAGAAAACCGCCCGCAAGAATGACAAACACAAATAGCGCCGCCGGTCCGCCAAATTCGAACGCTGCGCCGAACAGTTGCCCTTGGGCCGATCCTATCGAACGCAACACGCCGAACAGGACGACGGCACAGACGAGCGCCAAGAAGAGCAGCAGCAGGTAGTACGCCTGGTCTCCGAAGGCGTTCGCCACCAGCGCGTCCAGATGAGTGAATAGATAGCTCCCCACGAAGAATGCCAACAGGGCCGCGACCAATGCGACCACCGCGTAAAAGGTCGGAGTGGCCGGTTGCCGTAAAACGGGCGGTTTAGGATGCGCGGACATCATTGCTCCCCCTCGGGATGGGCAGGGGCATTTTGCCTCTTGCTTGGCTCATCGCAAGACATATAAGGGGCCTCAACCCCAAATTGTTTGCGCCGCCGATACCTCGTACCCAGGCAAACCGTGTGGGAAGCCGCGATTTGGAAGCCGCGGACCTGTAGCCCGATGACGCGTCCGCTATGCGGACCGGGCTCTATGGGCTGCGCCCACCGAGTCCCCTGAAGAAAGTAGGGGCCTCGGCCTTCGGTAACGATCCCATCGCGCAAGGGCTGATGTGCGCCTTGCCGGGGGCACTCGGAAAAGCGGCTCGCCTGCGGCGAACGCTATCACTGCCGCGTTCCCGGGTGCCCCTTTTAACCGGTCGCGTCGCTGCACTCGGACCCGCGTGCCGGCTTTGCCGTCGCTATGCTCACGCTCTCCGGGTGCCATTTCAGTGGGCGATGCGCGTTGCGCACGCCGGTTAATCGATTGTACCGGTCGATCGTTTAGGGAGTGACCCGCTTTCGTTCCATCTTTGCCATCCTGTCTTCCTTCTTCACGGGCGACTCGCTCTTCTTGGGTTCGAAGGGCACCGCGATGGCGTTCGATCATGCAAGGTTCATCAGGAGGCGGCGGTTGTGGACTTCAATGGCATTTTTTCAATGCGGCGCCAGATCTCATCCGCGATCTCGCGAAGGACTGGATCTGAGATCCGCTCCTTATTGCCAGTGACGAACTGTCGTCGATTATCGAGCGTTGGAAAATGGTTGGCATAGACTAGCGCCTGGAAAACGGCGTCCAACTTGTCAAAATCGCGAGCCAAGCTCGCGCACCGATCGGCCCCTGTCTCAAACCTTTGAAAGTGACTGAACGAGGCGGCTAGGCCAGGTAAATGCTGATAGGTAGCTAGCGCGGCGATGCGATGCATCGTTGGTATCTCCTTTGACTTCGTCTCGCCGTCGGTAGGGCGGTAGTCGCCGATGTAGGCCTCTGCGATATCGTGATACAGAAGGATTCGGATGATCTGGGTTGTTTCTTTTGGATCGAGTTTCGGCGTCAGTCGTTCGCTCAGAAGGTCGACGAGAAGCATCGCACCATAGGCATGCGAAGCGACACTTTCCACGACCTGCTTTTCGGCCGTCATCTGGCGATCAACCCACCCGATCCGCGGTATTGCTTTCGTGGCAAATAGCTCAACCACCGCATCAAGGCTTGAGTAGAGTTCGCGCGAAAGTGCGTGTTCAACCATGATTAGAAAGGCTGAAAGCTCTGGGCCCAACGTCACGTTGCTGGCCATGAGCCTCTTTATGAGACCCGCCTCTTGTTCGCGTTGTTCTGTTGATAATTTCGCGAGTTCATGACGATACCGAACCAGCGAAAAATACGTCAGAATGCAGATTCGATCGTATTCGCCCGTCGTTCCGCTGCTTATCGCGGCCTCTATCCGTCGTCCAAGCAACTGGCGAGTACGACGCCAATTACCTCCTCTGTCTTCATGGTCGAGCGCCACTGTGACGCCTGTGGCATTGTGATCACGGTAGTATTCGAGATGAAAGCTCCGGTTCAAGCGATCTTCATAGGGATCGCTGATGACGGCGGCGATGTAAGAGTCGGTTGCTTTCTTGTCGCCATTTAGCGAGCGGCTGATATAGAGCGAGCGTCTTGCGAGCCGCCAGAATTTGGTCTGTTCGCTCGGCGATATTGTGCCTGGATCCAGCAACACTTGAGCGGCTGTGTCGAAAGCCTTTTCGGCCCGAAGCCTGCCCCGTTCGGAGCGCGCACGTCCGAAAAGATACAAAGCATAGGAAAGTGAAGCGGGCTCAAGGGTGTCCGAGATCTTGTGCGCTGCGGAGAGCACTGCGTCCTCGACGCGCTGGTCGGCCATGAGATCCTTGACAGCGCTGTTGACGTCGTTGCCAAACACCAATGATAGAAAAAGCTCCTCGTTAATACCCGTAGACTTGAAGATCGCGCTGCTACTCTTGGGATTGTTGAATTCACCGAGGATATAGACGACAGCCTTGGCGATCAGTGCGGTTTGGACAATGCGTGGAAAAAGCGCGAAGTCGCTCTCGTATCGGTCATGCGCGGTCGCAAGCTCTGGAGATCCGGCACTTTTCACCAGGATCCGGCAGTAAGACCGCAGAGCTGCTACGCAAAGCAGATTGAACTGCCGGCTCGTGAAGCGGCCGTAGAGGTCGCCGTAGAGGTTTTGCATCGATTGGATCACAAAGGCCGAGCTGTTCTTGCCTTCGAACGCCATCTTCCCGGCATTGTGTAGATATATGGATACCACGAAATGATTGAGATAAAGAAACCCGAGCGTTCGAAGCGCAGCAATGATCGCCTCGGGTGACTCGCTCGTGCTCGTTCCGCTCGTTCGGACGATACCGCCAATAACCGCCGTTGCTAAAGCGTCATCGTTTACTGAGATCGCTTTCAAGTCGACCGTACGGTCGTGCTTTCTGTTGTGAAGGTAAGGCGTCGGAGGGTAATCATTTGAGTCCGCTTGGAGTTCATAATGATCAATTCCGAACGCGAGCACCAGCGTTGGCTCGTTGCGCGCGAGCAGCTGGGAAAGCGCCTCGATGATCGGGCGCTCGCTGTCCGTTCCGATCAACCCATCCAGAAAAACGATAACGTTGTCCTTCGTGTCGATCAGGCCGGGAGCATCCCGATCGACACGTCTTCGAAGAACCGAAACGGCATCGGCCGATCCGGCTTCCTTGATTATTTTGCGGGCGTCGAGGAACACTGTTTTGGGTGCTTCGTGCGCATCATTAACTGAAAGCTGGAGGGCTCGCAGGAGTGCCGTCTTTCCGCCGCCGCCGCGCCCCTGGACCAGGAACGACCCGGCTCTGGGCTTTTCCAATATTTCGCTCAAGAGCTTCGAAAACCGAATTGGAAGAACGGTCTCACCATGATCTCTTTTCGAGACGGTAATGCGCATATTCGAAAAACGATCGTCGAAATCTGAAGTGGAGGGGGCGCCTAGTATTCGTTGTCCTGGATACTCTGGACTGTAGTCTTCCGGGACGCCACTAACTCCGCTCAGCTTTCGCTCGTCTCCAAAGAGACTAGGCTCAGCGATGAGTAATTTGACCGTATCCAGTGCATTCGACATCGCCCAGCGGCGGATAAGCCCGTTGCCGATCGCATCGTATTCCGGCTTCTGTGTTGTGGCCGGGTCACTGATAGCTCTGACTGCATAAAATGGCGGCGCCGGTGTCAATGTAAGTAGCCCATCCGCAATAAGCCCGCTTTCCATATCGGCGGCAACATAGTTGCGATCCGCGTTCTTCAATACGTGTTCTTTGAAGCGCGCTGATTTGATCAGCAGATTGCTGACTGCAAAAGGCCCGCTCACCACGGTCGGCGTCTTGGCGAGGTCCTTGACGCCCTCCCATTCTTTCAGCTTCCGTCGCTCATTTGGGGTGAGGGTGTAACCCATTCGTTTGGCGAAATTGTCAATGCTGGGAAGCTTGTTCTTCTTCTTGAATGGGACAGAATTTACGACGTATCCGGCACTGATGCTCACGGGAGCCGGTTTGCCGCCGGGAAGTATTTCATACCCATTCTTTTCGTCGTCCTGCGCAGCCGCTCGGTAATCAATGACATTGATGTGAGTGGGGACGACGACGTCACCAACCCGAGCGTCCTTTATTCGGCCCGAAATGCCGACGTTCAACACCAGCTTGGGTGAGAATTTCTCCGAAAAGCGAAGCGCCGCATCCCGGATTCGCAGGCCGATTTCGCCCACGCTCACCAACGCGCCACGCCGGGAGGTGCCGTTCGCGTCTTCGTATTCAAAGGAGTGATACGGAAAAATGCCCAGTCGAGGCGCCTCTTTCAGGTTATGAAACGGCAAATCGTGAAACGTCTCTGCTTCTTCCGTCAGGGCGATTAGAATCAGTACGTCTAGGGCTTCTGGTGAAGTCATGAAAAGGTCTCGACGGGAAATTGGGCAGGGGATCGCCGATTGAAGGCCCCACCTCGGCTATGAGCATTGAAAACTATTGGCGATGACTATTTGCAGCTTGAGAGCTTACGTGTGTTGATTGATTCAATCAACTGGAACGACGCAGCCGTCTTTCGAAGATTGGCGCAACTCCATAGGGTTAGGAAGACCGCCGCACAGCATATCATCCAATCTCACCTGGACAGGAGTGGTCGCCGCATACCGGATGGCTCCACGTGCCAAAAATGCAGACCAACCCCACTGCCGATGGGTTATATTGGCCGCAATCCAGACATCCCTAATGCGGTGACACAGCTGTACGGCGGCCCATCGGCCACTTTCTTCCCTCTGAGGCCGAGAAGATTATTCGCAGGTACGCCGAACTTTCGCCGAGCTAGCTGCAGCGGCGTCGCAATGTTCGCCGGATTTCGGCGTGCTGCCAGGGAAGGGTGTGGAAAAAATGCGGCCTCCTCACAAATTCGGGAAAATGGCGCGCCGTGTCCTACTATTTTGCTTATGAGTGATCGCCGCCCATCTTTGGAAGTATCCTCCTGAGGGGCGCCGCCCGCGGCCTATAGGACTTTAGATGATGAAGTCGCCCGAGCGGCGCTGTTCGATGTGAAGCGAACGACCCCCGCAAAAGCTCTCGGCTGCGCCCAAGAGATGCTACGAGCTTTTGTGATCTTCGCCAGCATCCGCGTGATCACCTTCCCCGTTAATGGCTGGGTACCTGCAAATTGCTAATGAGGGGGGCTGATTGGTCGTGCTCGACGTGATCTTTCAACAATCTCTGCTTCTTGGCTTGCACCCGGATCTGAGACGATCTTCAAAGGGAAGCGACCGACCGGCCTTGCGAATTCCATAGTAACATTCCCGCCTGCTTCTGCGACCAACGCCTTTAGGCGATCGAACTCGCCGCACCAGATCGTTTCCATGTCGTGGTCACGACTTGCATCGCGAGCTTCGGCCGAGCTGCCGATACCTACGGCACGCACCTGAAGGAGATCCGATCTGGGTCCGCCCAAGAGCTCGACTCCGTAGCCAGGATTGGCCGCCTTACGAATGACGATCTGGCCGTTCTGGACCCAGGCGGTCGCCATACCCTCGAATACCTCGTATCCCAGGCCGGCAAGACCTTCGAGCACCGCACGCCTGCGCTCCTCGGCCGCCATCGCCTTGAATTCTTCCTCGACGAGCAGGTCTGCGCGCTCGACGAGTTCTTGTCCCTTGCTGGGCAGTGGGGAGGCGAGGGCGTCCTCGATTTCGGTCACCAGCGAGGTAGCCTCCGCTGACTTCATCATGGAAAGCTGGCGCGTCGCGCCCGAAGCTCGTCGGCTATCCGAGGCGCACTGGCGCTCATCAACGGACTGTGCGAGCTTAACGGTATTCTCTCGATTGGACGGGCGAGAAGATCCTGCATGATTGTTTGTGATGTGTCCACGAATTTGGGCAACTGCTCGGCGCCTGATGGTGTGGGATCGCCTTTTAGGGCCGGTGGGCCGGGGTGAGGAGTTGTCACATCGCGATCGACCGGAAAGCATGCCGACGCTGAAGGAAGTGGACAGGGCGCGGGCGTGGAGTGAGAAACCTACCAGACCTTAGGAAGATAACAGTGAAGAAGGAGATGCGGAAGCGGCCATTTCGCACTTCGTTGATAAGTGGGTGGAGCAGGCAAAGGAGCCTGGCCGCCCGATGGCCTGCATCACTACAGCTTCGGCACGTTCTGGACTTGGCTCCAAGACAACTACCATCAGTATACGAAATTTCGGGTTGTACCGAACGCTCGCTATGTCGCAGAGATGTGGTTCGATAGGCTTACGAAGCAGACATGGCGCAATTAGCCGGTGCCTAAGAGCGAAAAAGGCCGGTGTTCAAGGACGTTGATCCGATCGCCTGCCTGCTGCCAATTCTTGGACTCACAGATCTAACCGTTCAGTCCCTGAGCCCAATTGCTCAAGTAGACACGGCTTCGTGCCGCATGCCGGACACAAAGTTAGGGGTAAGGCGCGAAAGATAGCATCAGCATCAGGCTCGCAAATCCCGCCTGCTTTAGGTCAACCCTTCACAGTCAGCGCGAGCCTCGCTCCGAAGCCTCCAGCCAAAGCGTCGAGTGGGGCGCATTCGGCTGAAGCTTCGAACGCTTCCTAGGCTGTCGAGGCGGACATCTCTGTGACGGGCTCGGTTCAGCCTGCGGGGCAGCTCCTGTCGGTCCCCGAAACAGGGCCGACGACTAGTCTGGGTGGGGCAGTCCTCGAAGTTGGCGGCGGAACGGCTGTGCTCGAAGGGCCCGGTGGGATTCCGAATCGCAGCACGGGGCGATGTGGTCCCCGGCATCGGGCGTATCGACTCTATCGTGCGCTGAGGCCAGCCGACTTCGTCGGCCGCAATCTCGTTTCGCAGGAGAGCTGGATCGACGACTCGGCAGCCTACGACCGGCACGTCAAGAACAGTCTCGAACGTTCAGTCGCGCAGTTGCCGAGACATATCCGACATCTGGCACTGCTGGTGTGCTGATGGCGCCGCCACGAACGAGACGAGCCGAGATCACATGTCGCCAGTGGCTGGATAAGCAGGTTGCAGATCGGCGAGCTCGACCGGCGTGAGTCGCAAAGCGAGCTGCGGGAACGGCTTTATTGCGCTCTAAGCGGCGAATGAGTGAAGAAAAAGTGCGCAAGGTTACGGATGGAGGTAGGTTACGTTCTCAATTTTCAACGCGGTACCCGATAGGGGATCTCTCGTCAATTTGTTGCGGGCCGCCCGCTATCTCAGGTTTTTGAAAAGGATCTTTGTTGCGGCGATGCGCATCTTACATGATGGCTCGGTCGCGTGGGCGCGTTGTTGCGCAGCTGGTGCATTCTTTCACCGTCTTCTCTGAAATCCCGCACTTTTGGTGCGTGTGTGATCATGTTCACGCGCCTTAAGGTTATTAGGCAAGGAACAGGGCGATCTCAGGAAGATGGATCCTGGCTCATGATCTTAGATCGGACGCTGCCTTCAGCCTCGTGCTGCCAATAGGAGGCGAAAATAGCCTGCCAGAATTTGCGGCTAGCAATGTGAGAGCGCGAAGTCGCTGCATTGTCTCGGGGGCGCACGGTATTCCTGCGGGGGCCGCGCTCTGTCTCTATTTTGTGCGGTCAACTGCGCTAAAACAAGCCGGGCTCCGTAAGGAAAATCACGCCTCCGGACAGAGCCAAGAACGTAGGTCACAGCCCTGAGACCTGCATTCGGCGACGAGCGCAGATTTCGCAAATCGAGGGATTGAGTCCGTTGTTTAGCTGCAATGGGAGTTTCAACCTTCGAATTTTGCGCGGCTTTCCTGCTCGGCAAGAAGAACAACACAATAAACCAGCCGACGAAAGACGATCCGCATCGGACAACTCCAAGTCGCGAGGAAGTGATTGCAGATCGTGCAGGTAGCTGTAGATACAATGTACAGCTTAAGATAGAGTCAGCTGAAGCGAGGCATCCTGTCACATCCGCTTCGCGAGCGCAGGCCGCTAACGAGTTCGTTTCTTGTCGTGCGGATGAGGCCACGCCAGTCGCATGCGGTGACGATGCAATCGTTGTTCGAGGATTTTCCAAGAACGAGTTCACAGACGAGGCGAACGTTACTCGAGATCGAAAAGAAAGCTGGTTTCGTTTCATGGACTGGACATAGACGAGCTCTATAATTTGTACTGTTGATCAGGCTGCAGATCGATCTGTTCGCGTTATACGCGAGTTGATTCGAACCGCACTGGCTGTGCCCGCACCGCAGAGGGAGTCAGATCCTAAGATGATGGTGGTCTGTATGAATCAGTCGGCGAATTGTGCGGTGTGGTCACCGGTCAGACAATTCGGATGCGTGTCATCAAGACGGCCTTGTCGCGTTCGTTGCCACGCGTCACCACAAATCGCGGAGCTTTGTTTAGACATTCACAGAGAGAGGCACCGTCATGAGTGGCACAATGATCATTGATAACGTCATCCCGCGTGCAGACATCGTCGAACATGCGGACCGGCTTGGTGTCGAAATCAAGAACATTACGCTGTCGGACGATTTGTCTGACGAGGTCATCATAGCCATTAACCGGCTGCTGCTAGAGCGTAAGGTCATCCTCTTCCGTGATCAGAGACATCTCGATGATGCCCAGCAACAGCGTTTGGTGCTCCGGCTCGGCTCGCTGATACCGAATCCCACAATGCTGGACGCAAGGGGAGACCTAACAAACCGGAAGACGCTCCCTGATCGCGCCTGCAGTCAAGTCGACCAGATGACCGATGACGACGTCGTCAGTGCCCGCTGCCAAACAATTTCAGTGCTGCGGGAGGCAGCGGTCCCGCGTTTTAGCGGGGACATCGCTTGGTCGAACACGGCGGCCGCTTATCTTGATCTTCCCGATCCCCTGCGGATGCTCGCCGATAACCTTTGGGCTGTGCGCTGCGCCGCATTCGATCACACTGCGACGGAGGGGGCCACCGAAGCCGACAAGAGGGCATTGGACGACGTATCCACCGGAACGATCTACGAAACGACACATCCGATCGTTCGTGTTCATCCCGAGACTGGCGAACGGATGCTCTCGCTTGGCCGTTCTGTGCAGAACTTTGTCGGCCTGCAGCGCTATCCCAGCCAAAAACTGTTCGGACTGCTGCAATCCTATCTCACCGCGCCGCAGAACACCCTGTGCTGGAACTGGAAATCAGGCGACGTCGCAATCTGGGACAATCGCGCGACTGAGGCGTACCCCATGAACAAAATTGGCAGTCCTCATTTGGCCATGGACCAGCGTGCGATTGACGCCGGCGTACCGCACATGAGGAGGCTGAAATCACGGGCCGCTGAGGCTGCCTAGCAGTGTCGGCACGTCGGGTTTTCGTAAGACGCTGGCGGTTCAAGGCTAAGTTGCGGCTCTGCGATGGCGAGCGGAGCCGGGCCTTCGAGCTTATCCCTCCAGGACCGGCTAACCGGCGCCGGCAACCTGCATCTTTTCTTGTCCATAAGAATTGCTGAGAAGCGCGAGCAGGCGGTGTCATTCTCGGGTGAGAGCCGGGTAGAATGCGAGCCGGCTCTTGGCTATCGGGGCCGGGCATTGAAAAGCTGGAGCGGATCGAGCTCGGCGAAGCGCTATCCAGCCTAAAAAGCGGGCATGCTCACTGCGGAAATAAATCATGAATGTGGGCCCAGGCACGTCAGGGTCCTGATCATCGATGAAGGCCTTTCAAGAGTGTCCTTCGCAATTGGGGATGGCGCTCACGCTCGCTTGTGAGGAGGCGGGGTCGCGTGTTTGTTCGGACAGAAAGGCGTGGACGCGCTTGTCGCATACCTTGGGCATGCTGGGCGGTTCGCTGGAGCCGGTCGCGATCAAAGCGGTTTCTATCCACGATGACTGACGTAGTTGGCACATTCTTCAGGGGTGAACATGTTCAGTGTGCGTCCCATGAGATCCGAGAGGCGTCGACGGTTCGGGGGCTCGCCGCAACAGTTCTTTGGCTTGGCGAATTCATCTCGATCGGCTTGAGATCGGGCTGTAGGCGGCAGGAATAGTAGGCGCGCGCCTGCGCCTCCGATGAGGCAGACGGCCTGTTCGTTCTTCTGGCCTGTGAGGATCACCGAAGGTGCTCGTCTTTTTTAACGGGGCCGCTCTGGGCGTTCGTTAAGCCGAATCGTGCTGGCGCAACATCCGATGGAGCAGGAGATCGGATTCGGCCGCCACAGATTCGAAGGGAGCACGGGCGCCGCTCCGGCGCGTTTCGCTCCCGTGGTTAGCTGCAAACATGGCTCTCTCCATAATTACGTCCTGTTCCGACACGGGCGTGCCGGCTTGCGTCCTCTGGACATTGGCTTGGGTGGCACCGCACCCTTCGCCGGCTCAGCGAACAATTCGGACAAGTGAATACCCAGGGTCGCGGCGATACGATCCAGGAGATCAATGGTCGGGTTCTCTTTCTTCTGCTCAATGCGCCCCATATACGAGCGGTCGATCCCGGCATCATAGGCCAATTGCTCTTGCGGAATGCCGCGCTCTACGCGGATACGGCGCACATTCCAGGCCACAAGCGCACGAGCGTTCATGCGCAAAGGCAGCCATTCCGACGATTATGAAACCACTGGTTATAGCCAGAGTATTACGATAAGCTCACACCTACGCCGTTGGCTGTCCTCGTCCAATTGCTTCAAGGAAGAAGGTCACGGTGAGATGTAGACGCCGTAATGATTGTCGTCTGCGAATGTCGTCGATCATCGCAAGTGTTCTCGCGGTGCGATAGCCCGCTACTCGCCGGAGAGCAGTAATGGCCGCTCAGAGGTACTGCGGCTTTTCCGGGCACCGCGACCAGATAGGACAACCGTTCAAGTGGAGCTCGAAAAGAGAAAAGAATTCTCTCTAGGGGCTGGGGTCCGGCCACGGCGGCCTTTCACCAGTGCGCGCGGGCCGGTCACCACGGGCAACCCTCTTCTTAGGCAGGGAAGAGCAAGAACAGCCTAGCCACATGGGAAATCTGCGGTCAGTTCCGGTATGTACCGCGATGAAAGAGGAAATGCGCAGGATGGAGCCACCAGGTCATTGTGAGCGGATATGCGATCGCGGTCTTGGTGCGAAAATGAGTTTGGCGCTGCGACGATTCGGGCGGTACCACAGCGCCCCCAAGTTAGTTATCGTTGCTCGGATTTCGATAGAATTTTCAGTTCGGTAGGAGTTCAGTCAGTGCCGGCCGACCCGAAAATCGCAGAATTGGCGCCCAGCGCGCACGAGGTCACGTCATATGACAAGGAGCACGCCGTCACCTACATGCGACTTCTCGATGCCGACGCTGACAAGGCAGATTGGCGCGAAATCGCACGCGTTGTGCTTGGGCTTGACCCGACAGTTGAACCCGATCGTGCGCGACGCACGTTCGAAAGTCATCTGACGCGGGCCAAGTGGCTAGCGGGCCGCGGCTATCGTGATCTGCTGCGGGGCGGTTGGCCAAAGCAATGAACGCGGCGGATGTCAGGATCCGCGGAATTCCTAGCAATCGCAAAAGATGATTATTCCATCGATTAAGTGCGCGCGGGGCTCTCACGCGGAACGCACGTAACCGGAAAGAGCCACAATCTTCAGCTGCATTGCGCCGCGTGTGAAATCCCGCGGGAAAATGGTGCGATGCCGGGTACTGACTGGAGATCTGAGGAAGCATACAGCGACCTGAAGAAGGCAGAAGCTGCCGACGTGGCCTGGGAGTGGCTGCGCCGGGATCCCGATTACCAAGAGGATTATAGGCGGTTGTCTCGCCGCCAACGATCCAGCGCAACAACGAGCCACTTGCGACGGAAGTGGGGGCTTTCGTTTTCCAGCTGATCCGCAAAAGACATTCGACAAGCAAGCAGTCTTCTGGGCACCCGAAGTGCTGTCGACCGTACTGCCTATGCGGGCGGCCAATTGCGTGGCGCCCAAAAGCTACCAGCTCGATTTCACCAATCTGCCTGGCAGCGAGGTTGGTCGCGCGCCGGATGGCTGGCATGCCATCGTGCCGCTCGGAGGCGCGAAGCATCGCCTTTGGCTGAAGAGCCTTCCGGCGAGCGGGTCTGCTGTCGTGCTCGACCTGCCGCTCGACGCGAATTTCGAGCTTCGCTTGCAGGCCGCACGTCGATTTTGGCTCGCCCTTGAGCATCGGCCGCTCGGAACGCCTCCTCTTGCTTTGCCAGCTTTGAAGCGGCGTCGGCTTATCCTCGCGCTGCGCGCACTGGATGGATGGCAGCAAGGAAATAGCTATCGCCAAATCGCGCAAGGTCTGTTTGGAAGCCATCGTATTGGCGAGCGGGGCTGGAAAACAGACGACTTGCGCAGCCGAACCATTCGGCTTGTTAAGCTGGGGCGGCGTCTCATGCGCCTTCGCTGCCGCGCATTGCTCCACAAAGGCAAGGATGACAGTTCATGAGCTCTCGGGCGTTAAATGGCATGGCCTCGATTCCGTGCAACCAATTCATTTGCTCGCGTCGCTCGATCGGCGATAAGATGAGGTCTTTGCGTTCCGATCTCTCGCGCCGTCCTTTGTTTTCGGGACTGCTGCAAAAGAAACGTAATCTTCGTCGGACGAAGACACCGGCGGTCTTGTTCGGATTGTCTCTGAAGTTGAGTGCCCTGGACGTGAATGGGGGCGGTACATCGATCTCCCGCAGAGTCATTGAAGAGACCTCGAGAGGCATTTCAGGTAGCCTGCGCTAGCGTCGCCCTCTTGCAAAGACGAGCGACCCACCGGCAAAAAGAACGAGCGATTTCGGGGTGCTCGCTGCGATCCACCGCAAAGGCGCGATATTGCATGCCACTTGGAGCGCGTGAGCCGGGGATGATTTGCAAGGCGCCCCCTCGCACTAAATCACTGACGATGATTTCCGGTGCGACAAGAAGGCATTTTCCTGTCATGACTGCCGGCAGAGCGAGATAATTATGATCGTACCGCGCGCCCGCTCGTATGTCGTTTGAGGACAGGTTCATGGCCCTCAGCCATGTTGGCAGGATGTCGGGTCGTGATGTGATGTTCAGTATCGGGATTGAGCGAACGATCGAGAGCTCTCTGCCCGCGACCAGGTTTGGCGGCCCGACGCATACCAGCTCCTCATTGTAGATCTCCCAACTGTCGGCGGGTTCGATGACGGAAAGGTCACGTGTAATCAATATGTCGAAGTCGTCCGAAGATGAAGGCAGCGATAGCGAGCTGATGACGTCCACGATAACGCCGCCAGCTTCAGCAGAGAACGCTTGCAGATTTGGAATCAGAAGCGAGGAAGCAAAAGTCGATAGCGATGTGCGGACGACGATCCGGTTGGTGCCGGCGGCCGTCCGCCGCCGCATTCTCTTGGCGGTGAAGCCCACTGTCTCGAGCGGCTCAGAGACTGCGTTAGCAAATAGTCTTCCGAACTCAGTCAAATCACTGCGCCGGCCGCGCCGCGCGATGAGGTCCGCACCGAGATAGTCCCGCAGGACGGATAAATAGCGGCTGACCGAGCTCTGCGTCGTTCCCAAGCTGCTGGCGGCGCGCGTGACGCTGCCTTCGCGTGCGACGGTCACAAAGGCGCGGATGGCATTTAAAGGAACTTCGTCGTCTTGAGCCGCCATTGTCCGCTCCGGCGCCAGATTGAACATTCATCACATTATTCGATGTCCATCGCGGGATTGCCGCGAATCAGGGGGCGGCCGCGCACAAAATCCGCCTCCGAGCGCATTGATGCTTGGCCACCGCACAAGATCGGCGTCAATGGCTCGGTGTTGTCAGGGGGGCTAGGTCCTTTTGCGGCGTGCCGGCTTCGGCTTGCGACCTTTACGTAAGGTAGCAGGTGGCAGCGCCCCCTTGGATGGCCGAACAAACAGCTCGGAGACAGCAACGCCGAGCGTCCTGGCAAGGCGATCGAGAAGATCAATTGTGGGGTTTGCCTGTTGGCGCTCAAGTCCGCTCATATAGGAGCGATCAATACCTGCATCGTAGGCCAATTGCTCTTGCGGAATACCGCGCTCGACGCGGATCCGGCGCACATTGTATGCCACAAGCGCACGAGCTTTCATGCGCGAAGGCAGCCATTTCGATGGTCATCAAACCACTGGCTATAACCGACATAAAAACATCACAAAACTGCGCGGGTTTTGCCGGCGCTGACCCGAGCGCCGTCGTTCCGCTGGCTCGACAGCCGTTCGATTCCGCTGCCCATTTGCGCTAACAGCCTCGAGCCAAACGCAAAAGATGCTGACTGACAGGGCACGATAGTCTTCCATTCAACGAAATGGAGTCGTAGCCCGACGAACGTGCCGCCCCAACCCGTCGAGATTGCAGCGACAGCCGTTCAGGCGAGATTAGAGTCGGCCTGCAGCACTGCATCAGCGCAGGAATCGCGTTTCAGCTGCCTCAATCTCGTCCATTCTCTGCAGTCTGAAGAGTTCCTCTATCGTTACAATATCCTTGTGGACGTTCTGGACGCCGCCATCAGCGATGATACGGCGGAAGGTGTCCCTCAAGGCTGTGCTTGAGGCCCGGATCCGAAATTGCCATAACTCATCATCTGGACGTTCCGCAGCAAGGCTCGTAACCTTGGGAAATGTCTTGTCCTCGATGACAACGGAGCTGGCGCCGGTCCTTTCATACTCGCCAATGGCATGGATGACATTGATCGCATTGCCATAGCCTGTGTCGATGTCGGCCACATCGCATAGTGCAGGGTTTTCCGTCTACTTATTTCGATACCTGTCATCCGGCTGTGACACGATGGGTCTTGAAGGCCCGCAGCTTGCCAAAGATTTTCAAGCCGGCAAGGAAGTGCTGCGTGCCGCCAGCGGGTGGTGCCAGCCGGCCTCCCGGTCAGCAACCTGGAGGTGAACGCCTGTATAAGCCTTAGCTCCATCGAGGCGATCGGCGGCGTCTGTTTCGATACGAGGGAAACGGTTTTCGAATTGAAGGGGGCATCATGGACGCCTGGTACACGCGGCTGGACAGCAAACTAATCGAAGTACCAGTTTTTGGTGCAGGAACCGCTTGGAGCGATGGCGAGCACTCACAGTTTCAGAGCCTCCCTGATCCGCGGCACCGTCCGCAGGTTCAGGCGAATGGTTCCATCGTCATCGCCCAGAACACGTGTCCCGGTCAACGGGCTTCGGCTCGTTCGAGTCGAATCTAAATCGTCGCTCGCCTCTAATCCTGTTTGCTAGGGGACAGGGATTACCAAGTTTCCGTTCGGCGGCTCACAACATCAAATCAGTTATCTGGCGGCGCGAAGTGCGCAATTCTTGTCCAAATTCCGACACCGGCACAAAGCCCGTCGGGTTCAAAACACTGGTCGCCGTGAACTGCCGTTGAGCTGTTCATGCGCAATTAGGCGCTTAATGCGCGCAGACGATGCTGGCACGGACGTTGCTACTAAGGGTGCAGCAGTACTGAAAGTGCTGAGCCCACCCAGATGCGAGTCGAGCGATGCTCTCCTTCCTTGAATCGACGTGGCCTGCTCGTGAGAGGACGAGCTTGTTCCTTGTAACTTTGTGTGTCGGCGTGCTTAGCGCTGCGACACCGACATTCGCTACGGCTCTCGTTCGGCAGCCCGTCTACACCACGGCACCCCACTTCTCGGTCGCGGTCGCGATCGGAGATCAGCGAGCACAAAACGTCGCGCAGTCCCTGACAATAACTTTGGAGCGTAACATGACGCTGGGCTTAGAATCCCCAGCTCCCCCGATCAAGGTGGAGAACTGGCTGCGTGGTCAACCCCTCACGAGCTTCCAGCCCGGGAAAGTGTACATCGTCGAATTTTGGGCAACTTGGTGCGCACCGTGTGTGGCGGCGCTGTCCGATCTGGTACAGCTGCAAGAGAAATACAGAGATAGCGGAGTTGAGGTCCTCGGAATAGCAGCTGGTGAGCGCGCTCAAACAGCGGAAAAGGCCCGAAGCAAGTTGGACGCATGGTTGACCGAAAAGTTGCCGAATCTCAACTATCGGGTCGGGCTCGACTACACACGCGAAATGGACGAGCTTTGGATGGATTCCAGCTTTTCTATCGGGATTCCCACTTCGTTCGTCGTCGACCGTGATGGCCACATCGCCTTTATCGGTTCCCCGACGCAACTCGAAGAGGTTTTGCCGAAGATTCTGACTGGCAGCTGGCGCATCAGCGATGAAGCGAAAGCCGCCGATGCTGAGCGGATCGCCAAGGGCGAACGCACAATGCCGATCTTCGTCAAATTGACGCCGGCGATGAAGGCGCAGGATTGGGCGAAGGCGCTTTCGGTGGTCGAAGAAGCCGTCGCTGTTCTGCCGGATGACGTGAACTTCCGCGTGCTCCAGGCGGATCTGTTGCTTCACAAAATGCGCGACTTGCAGGCCGGCCTGCCGGTGATGCGCCAATTGGTTCGTGACGCGATCAACAAAAAATCCGCGCTGTGGATGGCCGGGGCGATGCGCCAACTCTTTGATCCGGCGAATGACAACTCTCATTTGCCGCAGGCCGAGCGCTTTGCGATGGGCAATGAGTTATCCGGACACATTCTGGCAATAAATGCTCCGCAACGCGGCGACGCCCCTAAGTTCCTGTCCTATCCGGCGGTCGCTCAGTACTATTACGAGAGCGGCAACAAGGATCGCGCGAGCGAGTTGATCGAGGTGACGCTGAAGTCGCTGGACGGCCCCGCACCTATCCCGGACAACCTGAAACAGGAGGTTATGTCGGAATCGGTCTAAACGCTCGCCAACTACAAGGGTCAGAAGGCTTGCTATGGGTCTGTTTGTGCGACTCCGCAACCCGGAGTCTCGCAAAGTAGCAAAGCGCAAGCGGCCGAGGAGAGAAGATGAAAAAGGGCGACGATCTGAGCTGCTCACTGGTTAATTCGTCCATTTATCCGGCGGGCCATCGGCAATTAACGATCAGCGAGCAGGGCGGTGGATCGTTTGTGGCACGTTGGAGGTTCGGATTGCTATGACCTCCATCCGGATCGACGCGGAGGTGATCTTCCAGGTGAAGTTATGCTGAACACTTCCTTCATCAAAATGCACCTTTGCGTACAGCCATGGCCGGAGCCAGCCGGACATCCCCACGCTTCTGCAGGTGGGCAAAGATGAGTGACGCCGATCCCGCCTACCTGGCTCACACAAGCTCGGATCGCGCAAGCCTGGCTGATGTCTCAGATCGATGCTCTCAGCTACGAGGAGCTCGCAAAGCGTGAGGCGCTTCGGCTAAGCGCTTACGCGAAGAGTGGGTGAAATGGGTAGAAGATTTCGGCCGCAACCCCCAGACTCCGGGCATTTATCGCATCCCTCGTACGGCGCGCCAAGCATTGGGCACATCGGGTCTGGATCGACCGTTTTTTACACCGCGTGCGCCACAAACCCCTAGCGCCATGACCAGTCAAGATGACAAACGACCCGCCGCAATCGGCTTGGTTCTCCCGTTTGCGTTGGAGCACTGGCTGAAGCAGCCAGTCCGTGCCGCGATCATCCTCGTTGGCTTCTTAGGGGCGACGGTCGCCGACCTGTTCATGCCGGTCTATTCCGGCCGTCTAGTGGATGCATTGACGTCGGGCCCCTCCGACCAAGCGGCGCGACATGCGGCACTGATTGCGTTCGCTGGTATCCTCGCCCTTGGTCTGCTCTCGATTATGTTGCGGTTTACGGGCTTGCAGGCGATCGTGCCGTTCACGCTGAAGACCATGTCGGATGTGGCCCGTGGGGCCTTCATGCGCGTGCAGCGCTTCTCAACCGACTGGCACGCTAACTCGTTCGCCGGCTCGACCGTGCGCAAGGTCACCCGCGGCATGTGGGCGCTTGACCTGCTTAACCATACGATCCTGATGGCGTTGTTGCCGTCGCTCGCGGTGCTCGTGGGCTCGACGATCCTGCTCGGCCTGCATTGGCCCGAGCTCGGCGCCGTGATCGGCCTCGGCGCAGTGATCTATGTTGCCATCACGACGGCATTGACGATCGGCTACATCGCGCCGGCGGCGCGGGTCTCCAACGCCTGGGACAGCAAAGTCAGCGGCACGCTAGCGGACGCGCTCACTTGCAATACTGTGGCGAAATCTTTCGGTGCTGAGGCGCGTGAGGATGCGCGGCTTGACAATGTCGTCAGACGCTGGCGGGCGAGGGTGCAGCGCACCTGGCTGCGGTCCAACGGCACGAGTACGGTGCAGCTCGTGATGCTCTTGTGCTTTCGTGCTTCGGTGATCGGCGGCGCCATCCTGCTGTGGATAGCGGGGCGCGCCTCTCCGGGCGACGTCACCTATGTGTTGACAAGCTATTACATCATCCACGCCTATTTGCGCGAAGTAGGGATGCACATCAACAATCTGCAGCGCTCGGTGAACGACATGGAGGAACTGGTTGCCATCTATGGCGAGCCGATCGGAATTGTCGATGCCCCCGACGCCAAGCCGATCGACATTCACGGTGGGATGATCACGTTCGAGGACGTCACCTTCCGTTATGACAGCGATCGCGTGCCGCTCTACGACGGATTGTCGATCAACATCCGCGCCGGCGAGCGGATCGGTCTGGTGGGCCGCTCCGGCTCCGGCAAGACCACGTTCGTCAAGCTGCTTCAGCGGCTCTACGACATCTCCGGCGGCCGGATCCTGATCGACGGGCAGGACATCGCGCTGGCCACGCAACGATCGCTGCGCAGCCAGATCGCGATCGTGGAGCAGGAACCGATCCTGTTTCACCGCTCGCTGGCTGAAAACATCGCCTATGGCCGACCCGGCGCCAGCATGGCGGCGATCAAACAGGCGGCGAGGCTCGCCAATGCGCATGACTTCATCATACGATCGCCGAAGGGCTACGGCACACTGGTGGGTGAGCGCGGCGTAAATCTGTCGGGCGGCGAGCGGCAGCGCGTTGCGCTGGCGCGCGCGTTCCTTGCCGATGCGCCAGTGTTGATCCTGGACGAGGCGACGTCGAGCCTGGATTCGGAATCGGAAGCGCTGATCCAAGAGGCGATGGAACGGCTGATGAAGGACCGCACCTCGATCGTAATCGCGCACCGCCTGTCGACGGTGCGCGGCCTCGACCGCATCCTGGTGTTCGATCGCGGCGAGATCGTCGAGCAGGGCGCGCATCCGGCACTCATCGTGCAACCCGGTGGCATCTATCGCAGTTTGTTCGAGCGGCAGGCCATCGAGTTCGGTCCGCTCTCGGCGGAAGGGGAGCCTAAAACACCGCTGGCCGCATCTCCGTAGCCCTAGAGCTATTTGGCCGTGCTGGAGGGACATGAGCATAGCCTGATAATCCCACATCCCTTTTGCAATGTGGTGACGGAGGCGCGCGTGAGCGTTAATGCAAAGGCGCATGAGGAGTTCTTCCGGACGTGGCTCGCAGATATGGTTGAGCCGGGCCGGCCGTTCGGCTTAAGCGAGGTCCGACGGCGACGGCAGCGGGATCACGGAGGGACGGCGGACGCTGCCGCAGGATGCGCGGGTGCGCGGCCAGGCGCGGCGGCTTGATGTGACCCTGGCTAGCCTCTGCCACCTGGTGTGGGGTAGGTGGTCGCGCGCAGCAGCGGCCGTGAGCAGGTGGTGTTCGCACGGTGCTGTTCGGCCGCATGCATGGCGGCGCCGGTGCCGCCGCACGATGGGCCTGTTCATCAACATTATGCCGCTTGGGCTCGATCTTGACCGCACCGCCGTCGAGGCAAGCCTGCACATCAGGACATGCTCGCCTGCCCGAGTTGGTCGCGCATGAGCATGCCCCACTGGCACTAGGAGTTCTTCAGTCAAGTTCGCATCTGGTTTCTGCCGAAGGCGCAGAGGACCCTAACGACTTCCGCCCAACGTGGTCAGAACAGGTAAGGGGGCGCTAGAAGTCGAATGTCGGCGGGTTTTGCCTATGGCAGAGAACCGCCGCGTCCGGAGGAAAGCCTTACGCGCTTTGCTCATTCGAGTGAGTTTTCAAATCCATGTCGAACATCTGGTGGGGACAGCTGCATCCTCTTCGGCAGGCGGACTAAGAACGATCGCACACCAAGAATCTCGAAGCGCCGGCGCCAATCGATTGTCTCAGCGGGATTAAATCCAGAATTACGCGAGAGCATGGGCGCCTGACCGACCGCATTTGCCGCGCGGCGAACAGGATGGAAGTGGAGCGTCGACCATGATGAGAGGGCTACGCCGGGCTCGTGACGCAGGGAG
>NZ_JADFUE010000159.1:0-3177 GCF_054967145.1 Bradyrhizobium sp. UFLA06-24 | reverse complement strand
GGTCCGGGGCATGTCGGTATCGGAGTGGCACATCAGGGTCGCGGTCATGTAGCGCGCGCCGTTCTCGATATAGAGACGGCTGGAGATTTCGATCTCCTGCATGTCCTCCCGGGTCGGGATCGCGATTCCCAGCAGCCGTTCCACGGCCTTGTCCTCGGCCGCGGTCGGATTGACCAGGTCAACCCACACTGCGTGCTCCGGCACCGCCGCGAGATCGTCGACAACGGCCTTCTTCAGCGAGGAGTCGGAAGGCACGAACACAGAAAACATGAACAACTCCAGCAGGGGCCTGCGACAGAATGACAGCCCCTTAGCGCGATTCTGACAAGTTCATGATGACAACCACATTAACGGACTGTTCGCATTTGTGGCGGCCGTGCGTCCCAACTGCGGCATGAAATCGACAGCTGTGCTTTTCGCGCCAAGAACCCAGCCCAACGACGCAAAACTTGCGGCAAAAAAGCCACAGGTTGGGTCTCGCAGCGCGGGATAAGGCCCTAAAAGCTGGAATTGTGGCAGATTTCAACGATAATGAAATCAACGGAGTCGAAGGCCCTTGGGTGCTACGCTTGAGGACCTGCGCGGTATTGTTTTGAATTGGAACCAAACCATGTCGTCGCTGAAAGTTATGTTGGGAGTTTTGGCCGCCGGCTTCATGCTGTCGGGCTGCATGCAGGCCACGCATTACGAAGCCACCAACACCCAGAATTTCAAGCCGAAGGACAAGGAACTGCTTGCCAAGATTCGGTATGAAAATACTCCCGTGGCAGAGCCGTTCCGTCGCGCCATCGTCGACTATCACCGCAAGGAGTCGCCGGGCACCATCGTGGTCGATTCCGACAATCACTACCTCTACTACGTGATGGATGGCGGCAAGGCGATCCGCTACGGCATCACCGTCGGCGAAGAGGCCATGGCCTGGTCCGGCATCGCCAAGGTCGGCAGCATGACCGAATGGCCGGCCTGGCACCCGACTCCCGGCGAGATTTCGCGTCTGGGCGTGCCGACCTACGTCGCTCCCGGCCCTGACAACCCGATGGGCTCACGTGCGATGTATCTCTATTCGGGCGGCAAGGACACGCTGTTCCGCATTCACGGCACCAACCAGCCGGAATATATCGGCGCCTCGATCTCCTCAGGCTGCATCCGCCTGACCAACGAGGATGCCATCGACCTCTACAACCGCGTCAAGGTCGGCACCATCGTCGTGGTGCTCGAGCCGAAGCACGGCGACTCGCCCTACAATTCGCGTCTCGCGCTCCAGGGCGGCGGCACCGGCCAGGCCGGCAGCTTCTGATAGCCTGATGACCTGAGGTTTCTGAAAAGCGCCGGTCTCACCGGCGCTTTTTCGTTGCCGGTTTCTTTGCCCGGATCTTGTCCGCCGCCGGCTTGTCTGCAGGCGCGGCCGACTTTGCCGCACCTTCGTCGTCAGTCTGCTCTTTGGATTCCGGCTTGTCTTTGGCCTCCGGCTTGGCCGCGACCTCGCGCGGCGGCGCCTCCTCGGGGCGCTCGGCGGGCAGCATGGGGGCGACCTGAGGCAAGGGGTCCCAGACGTTCCACTGGCAGATCCGGTAGTCGTTGCGACGCTGGGCGAGATCAAGGTGGACGTGGTCCTCATGGTACCAGTCCGAACCCGGGCCGAGCACGGTGGAAAAGCGCGAGCAGACCGAATGCAGCACGCGCTCGCGCACCTCGCGCGCGACGGTGCGGTCGGTCAGGCCGATCGACTGTCCATTGGCGAGCTTGAGCGAGCGGACGTCGAGTGCGTTGGCCTTGCCGTGCTCGGACAGCATCGCGCCGGCGACGCGGTTGCGGCCGCGGCACTCAAAACTGTCGAAATTGTCGAGGTCAGTGATGGTCGAGCCGAGGCTCGCGGCCAGCGGCACCATGTCGGTGCGCACCCAATCCGCGATCGCGGTCGCCATGGTGCAGCGGAGGATCGCCGCCGGCTTGACCGCGACCTTGCGCTTGTCGGGTAGCACGATAGCTTCCAGCCGCACCAGGTCCACGCCACCGCAAGCGCCCGGGCCGCGGATGTCGGGAATGGACGGGGCGACCGCCATGTCTTCGGTCAGTGCGAGACGGCACGCCGAGAGCTGCTTCTCGGGCTGCGGCGCGGCCTCAGCCGGCTTATCGCCGGCGGGCTTGTCCGGGAAAGCTTTGTCAGGGGGAGACTTGGCGTTGGCCTCCGGCGCGGCCTCGTCGAGTGCTTTCGGAGCCTCCTCGGGGCGCGGCTTTGGTAGCGGTATCTTGGTGGCGTGGGCACTCCGGTGAAGCCGTGGAGTACCAAGACCGAAGATATCGAGCGGTGCACCATGCGTTCGCGCCTCCGCCCGATCCGCGAGAACAAACGCAAGCCCCACCGCAGCGGTAACCATTGCCGCGCCAGCGGACATATTGCCGCGACAAGACCATTTGCGGCGAAAGTCCGGCAGGCTAAAACTCATGTCAATTCTTTGGCCCTGCGCTGAGAGCGATAATGCGCCCAGCGACTTCTCGGAGGAACGTCTGAATGCTCGGTTTGATGCAAGATTGGCCCCTGCTCTGCCACCGGATTATCGAACACGCCGCCAAGATTCACGGCAAGCAGGAGGTTGTCACGCGATCGGTCGAGGGACCGATCCATCGCACCACCTACGCCGAAATCCATAAGCGCGCGCTCAAGGTCTCGCAGATGCTGGAACGCGACGGCATCAAGCTCGGCGATCGCATCGCCACGATCGCCTGGAACACCTGGCGCCATCTCGAAGTCTGGTACGGCATCATGGGCATCGGCGCCATCTGCCACACCGTCAATCCCCGGCTTTTCCCCGAGCAGATCGGCTGGATCATCAACCATGCGCAGGATCGCATCGTGATGGTCGACCTCACCTTCGTCCCCGTCCTGGAGAAGCTCGCCGACAAGCTGCCGAGCGTCGAACGGTACGTCATCCTCACCGACAAGGCGCATATGCCCGAGACCACGTTGAAGAACGTCGTCGCCTACGAGGACTGGATCGCCGAGGCCGACGGCAAATTCAAATGGAAGGACTTTGACGAGAACACGGCGGCCGCGATGTGCTACACGTCGGGCACGACGGGCGACCCGAAGGGTGTGCTGTATTCGCATCGGTCCAACGTGTTGCACGCGCTGATGGCCAACAATGTCGATGCGCTCGGCACCAGCGCGTCCGAGAC
>NZ_JADFUE010000158.1:0-3207 GCF_054967145.1 Bradyrhizobium sp. UFLA06-24 | reverse complement strand
CCAGCGCGCATTCTCTCGCCCCCGAATCAACACGTAGGCAAGAGAATCACGTGGCGCTATTTAGGTACAGACCCTAGGTGAGGTTGCAGCTGCCGGCAGGTGATGGGCTGCTGCAAAGGATCGACCTAATCACCCCGACCGAGACTCGTCAGCTTCTCGAAAGGTAGCGCGCCTAGCGTGAGGCTGCTGAACTCTAGGCGAGCACGTCTATTGAGACGTAACAAGACGAGCATAGGAGAAAGCGATGGCCGCCGAAAACAAGAACGCCGGCAAAACGGACAACGTACAGCCCAAGACCGTTGGTCTCGGCAAGAGCGCCGAACTGAGCCTGAGAAGTCTGGGGGGCGAGCACCGTCTTTCTTTCTATTCCTGCCCCTCGTATCGTCGGCCCGCCCGACGTAGCAGGCCACAACTAACGACTATCATAAAGAAAGGTGAATAGACATGGCGGTTAATAGTGTTGGCGGTAACGGCGCCGCTCCTGCTACCCAGCAGACCCAGGATGCCGGTTTCCAGAACCAGATGGCTGAGTTCGAGCGTGTTAGCCAAAAAGTTCAGGCCCAGGCCGTGGCAATGCGCAGAATTACGACCGAGCTCTCTTCTGAGAAGAAGGTCGCCGACGAGCGCGTCCAATAAGTCTGCCAAGACGGCGGCTCAGCGCGTCGCTACCGGATCCGCGCAGTGAATGACGAACTCCGGAAGAGCCGTGCGGCAACTGCCGTACGGCTTATCTCGTTATTCAGGACATTATCCTGAACGAATCGATCTCTCGAGTTTGAAGTGCATAGCAAAGCCGAGGGGAAGACGACCGCCGTCAGCATGTGAGTTGGCGCGGGGCCCGGCGCCGATCGGCACGTTAAGCCGTTGACATCATTAATCTGGGCAGGGTCATTCCATCCGCCGATTCACACAAAGCGCCTGATCGCCCGCGGCGAAGCGCTGCGCGCGATCGATGGCGACACTCGCGCCTGACTAGGCGCCATGCGTCAGGACGATCGGCTCTTTCTCCGAGAAGTGCGTGCGCGAGCGGGCGAACTTCTTGACGCCCATCGGCTTGCCGAACAGGTAACCCTGGACCTGATCGAAATCCATCTCATGTGCGGCAAGAAAGTCCGCGCGCGTCTCGCCCCCCTGCGCAATAACCTGCGCGCCGGAGTCGTGTGCGAGCTCGACGATACGCCGGCACACCGTCTGCTTGAGGCGCTGATCCGCGCAACCGGTGACGTATTGATGGTCGACCTTCAGCTGGACGAACGGAAAGTTCGGCAATCCCAGCAAGGATGGCCACTTCGCGCCGACATTGTCGATCGAGATGCCGATATTGTGCAGGCGAACGCGCCGGGCGACATCGATCGCCAGGTCGAGATTGTCGATCACCTCGGCGCTGTCGATCTCGATCAGCAGGCCGGCGAACGCCGCATGATCCGGAATCCGGTAGCAAAGCTCGCGCACCGCAGCATCGTCGGCCAGAAACGAGATCGGCAGGTTGATCGAGAGATCGACCGGTCCGATCTGCCCGAGCAGATAGCGCCAGTCCTCGATCGCGCGCGCGATCACGAACTCGGACAGCGCATGAAAATGCGGATCGCTTTCGTCGGGGATGAAGTAGGCAGGCGGCACGACGCCCCATGCGGGATGGCGCATCCGGATCAGCGCCTCGGCGCCGCTCGGAACCAATGTCCGGAGATGAAGTTTCTGCTGATACCACAGCTCGAGCGAGCTGGCTTTCAGCGCTTCGGGCACATCCACTGCCGGGCTCGGTGCGGGCTCGAGCGGCATCAATGACGCAAGAATCGTCGACAATTTGTGGAAGGGCTCGCAACCGGAGACGGTTGAGATGTATTTGGCGAGCGACTTTGAACACGGCGCCTTGCCGTCTCCTCAATCCCAGCGATGCCGCCCTTCACCTTCTCGAAGGCGGCCGTGAAACAATCACCCCACTGGTGACGAGCGCCTTCATCGCGGTCGATACTGCGGTGAGCGCGGTCCCCAGGAAGCCGCGGCTGCATCGACGGACAAGGCATCGAAGACTCAGAAGGATTTCAACTTTTCGGTGATGGGCGGAAAAAACGTGGTCGATCAGTTCATTGCATCGCAAAGCAAGTCGCCGGAGGGAATGAAGGCCGAGGTGGCAACCTATGGACTGCTTCCCGGCGCAATGGAGGCGATGAAGCTGCAATTGCAAACGGAGTCGATCGCGCGGGCGAACAACACCGCGATCACCGCCGCGCAGCAGGTGCAGCTCGACCTGCTGAAGCAGAAGACTTCGGAATACGCCATGACGCTGGCCGGGCTCCAGACGATCCAAGCGAACTTGACTCCCTCTGAGAGTTACCTACAGGAGCCTAAGATCCAAGCGCAATTCAACGCCAATACGATCAGTGCGCAGCAATTCCTGGATGCGCAACAAAGGCTAGCGGAGAACGCCCAATCGACGTGGAACACCGCCGGCGCCTCCATGGCGGGCGAATTTGCACAACTCTCGCAGGAATTCGGCAAGCACAGCATGGCTATGGCGACGGCGGCTAAAGCGTTCGGCATTGTCGAGGCAAGGATCAACACTTACACCGCCTTCACGAAGGCGTTGGCATCGGCCGTGCCGCCATTCAATGATGCGTTGGCTGCGGGCGTGCTCGCTGCCGGTATGGCCAAGGTCGCCGCGATCAGCTCTATGTCGACACCTAGCTTTAGCACCGGCGGCTTCGTCTCCGGCGCTGGGACAAGCGTCTCGGACAGCATTCCCGCAATGCTTTCCAATGGCGAATTCGTTGTGAATGCCGAAGCTACGCAACGCAACAGGCGGGAAATCGCCCAGCAAAGCGGTTCTCGTCAGTTTCATGCGCGTTTCGCGGGATCGTGAGCGCGGATTTCAGGGGATCGTGAGCAACGATTTCGCAGGATCGTGAGCAAGGCTTTCGGAGCCTTGCAGCGCTTCGGCCGACAACTCAACCGGCTTAGGGAATGACCTCGTGGTTAACGAGGAAGTCCAATGCCTACCCAGAGATTGTCGATGCGCCGGATCAAGGAAGTCCTTCGGTTAAAACATTTTCAAGGCCTGCCAGAGCGGGCCATCGCGCGGAGCGTGGGCGTCAGCAACGGCGTTGTGCACAGCTACCTGAGCCGCGCCCGCTCTGCTGGGTTGAGCTGGCCGCTTCCGGAGGGAATGACCGATGAAGACCTGGAGCTTTTGCTTTTCCCGGCCCCACG
>NZ_JADFUE010000157.1:0-3223 GCF_054967145.1 Bradyrhizobium sp. UFLA06-24 | reverse complement strand
GAGAAGCCATGCAGGCCGAACAGCTTGTTGCCGTCCACCGTGAACGTCGTCCCGTCATACATCGAGAAGCGCACGTAGTAGTCCAGCGAGGCGCCTGCGCTGTCGGGCGCAACTCCACTCGCCGGCAATGTCAGCGGCGCAGCCAGCGGCGGTCCGGAATGGACGCCGTCGCTGAACCCGGAGATGTTCTTGATGCGGTTCCAGGAGGCAAGTGAATCGGACATGCAATATCTCCGAAGCCTGACGATGAACAGCGAGCCTTCTTCTTAAGCTTAGTCTGACGGTGCTCTAGAAGACACGTTCGCCCACTGCGCCAAGTGCAGCAAAAAATCACTTTTCAGAAAACGCGGGTAATCAAAGCTTTTCACGCCACCTCTGTCAAGGAGGCGCTCTGGTGCTAGCATAAGATTCGGCTCCAATTCGCCGACCACGTCTGCAACATGGAGCGAGAACCGATCTAGTTTGCGGACCGACAGCATTCGCAGCAGCGTTATGTGAAGCAATTCACAAATCCCACCAGCATTCATAGCCGCACAAGCTCGCGGGTCGGCCCGGCATCGCAGCCCGCGCCATCAGCAGACCTCACAATGCTCGGCTGGGTCGGCGATCGTGCGGGGCACCGCCGCAAAGGCCACTAGTGTTTGTTTGATGTGAGTAGAACGCCGCAAAATCGGCCACGCTGTAGGCTCCGGCATACTCCGTCCCGGGTGTCACGACATGCGCCGTCTCCGGAACCTTCTGGTGCACGCTCGCCAGTAGGTCCGAGTAGGTGCTGAGCTGCAGGACATGTTGCCCTTAGTCTCGCGGGGTGAACTTTTTGTGGGTGACCTCGTACGACGAAGCGCACGAACCGCTCGGTGTCTCAAGCCGCCGCAGCACGGCGGCGCGACCACTCCAATTCCCATCCTGCAAGGCCGCCTGGGCGATCACCGCATCGTCATGCGCCCTCGCCTCCGGCGTTTGGGCAACCCAGGCGTCAGCGACGCCAACACCGGCAATGACGGCGACGGAGCTCCCCTGCTACCGAGATGATCGACAAAATCCTTCTCATGGGTTTTGCCGCGCTTCACCATCGCATCGAGAGTGGGGTCATCGCGGAGCCTTGGCTTAGCCAACTCACCGTCGCGGCCTGCTCAAGCACTTCGCAATCGCAGCCTCGTAGTAACCGAGTTCACCCGCAAGTGTGGCAGCGGTCTCACGAACGTCGTGGGGCGCAATCGCTTAAGGCCGAGCAGTTCGGACACACCGGGCGCCTTAGTCTTGGTCTTGGTCTTAGTCTTAGTCTTGCTCTTGCAGGTCTCGTGCTTGGTGCCGCGCAGTGCGGCGCTCATCGCGGTACGGTAGAGCGGCTGTCCCGGATAGACCGGACTTTCGAAGACGAAGCCTTGCGAGTGGCCTGCCAGTGCTTGTCACCCTACATGACTTGCGTCGAACAGCAGCGACTTTGGCCGGGGATCTTGGCTTTGATGACGCCTGGATCGCGAAATGTCTCGACCAGGCGGGCGCCAAGGCGGCCGAGGTAATTGTGCCGACGGTCACCGGTAAATTCTTCAACTCCTGAAGGAAAAGCGCGCGGTGCTGGATGGCGGCCGAGTTGCGGCGGATCATCGGGACGGCGGCGGCTAGCAAGTTGCGGCTGGTGGCGTGAGACCCTTCGTCGGTCCAGGTTTAGGACAGCATCGCTTTCGGTATTCGTCCGGATTATCGGCGCTTCCGAAAGCGCTAAGCTGGCCCCTGCCGGGGCTGGATATTTCCTATCCCCAACAAGCATTTCAACCGGCAAGGGGTCGCTGCGAGGCGGCCCCTTTCGGTTCGATGCCTCGGGGCGCCGAATCCGGTATTCTTGCGGGTGGGCACAAAGCAAAAAGAGATGTAATTTTTCAACCATTAGAGACAACGTTGAGCCGACTAGTCTTGCGTAGGCATTGCAGCCATGACCGCTCTCTGGAAAGAGCAGCTTCAAGAGATCATTGAACTATCTCGAAAGCGCATCGAGCGATTGGAGGCCGACACGCCCCCGGATGCGCGATCCTTGGACTCTGAAGCGAACCGTCTAATCGAGACGGAAGAGAAGAAGATATCTCGGCTGCAACGAACGATTGCTGCTCTGATCTAGCGCTCTGCAAGCCCTAGGTGGAATTCAGGTGTGGCACCCAGCCGCAAGCCAGCGTTTGGGTGGTGATGGTCGTCCTGGCAGTGTTGCGCCCTTATTGGGAAAGAGAAGCATCGCCACTAGCATAGCCACCCCACGGCCAAACGATCTGCATGAAAAGGTTCATTTGCCAGCAGAACATTGCTCATTTTCAGAAGCTTCTGAGCGGCGCCCATACTCCAGCCCTGCAGAAGACACTGGAAAGCTTTCTAGCAAACGCAAAGCGTGAACTGGCGCTGCTGGATGCGCGACAAAGAGCGCGAAGCTTCCGGTCTACACCGCTGAACAGACATGTCGCGGCGCCGCTCTAACGGCAGCAAAAGGCCAGAAGCTGCCCTAGATTGAAGTCAGCGCGACGCAGCGCGGTGCAGTCGGTATGAGTATAGATGCAAGATGAAATGCGCCAGCTGGTCATAATGCCTGAAACCATAAAACCCAACCAATGGTGGCCAGCTCCAAGGCATCGAGAGCCAGGCCGTGCCGGGAGCTTGCGTTCCCTGAAAATCAACTGGTGCCGACGCTCGCACCCCTCATCAGCGTCGGCCCAGGTACACGCTGCCACAGTTGACACAGTATCCAGATCAGGCGCCAAGAGAGCGAGCAGCAGCAAGTGACGCTTCTGCGCCGCCAACCTCGAATCTGCAGCACGTCGAAGATCGTTTGCTCCTACTCGGCCGAAAAACCGCGATGGAGCGCGTCGCCGCCTTTCTTCGCGATATGACTGATCGTTCGATGAAAGCTGGCGTCTTGCAGTTGCCAATGTCACGTCGCGACATCGCTATCTACTTAGGACTAACATTAGAGCGTGTCCCGCGCGATGTCCCAACTCCATGGGGACGGCGTGATAGGCTTCCCGACCAATACGCAGCGCGATCTCGTGGTGCTCGACCACGACCGCCTGATGGCCTTCGATACGCCGTATTGACCCTCTTGCCGCACACGATAAAGACAAAAAAAGCCCCGGCGAGCCGGGGCTTTCAGACCGCTGACAAAACCCGTCGATTTTTCGGCGGGTTTTTTGTTTGGAGAAGGCTTGAGGCCGGTTTAGGCCGGAGCATGCCGAGGGGTGAG
>NZ_JADFUE010000156.1:0-3295 GCF_054967145.1 Bradyrhizobium sp. UFLA06-24 | reverse complement strand
TCGTTCGCCCTTCGATCCTGTTTACCACGTTGCCTTCGTTTACGGCGCCATCGGCAAAGGCCGCGATGTCCTGACGCGTTTTCACAAACAGAGCATCATCGAGGACGTGCAGTCGGCCGGTTCGGCCGGCAAGGTCAAGCGCGCGCTCGATCGTTTCAAGTCGGAAGGCCGCGGCGTGCTGGTCTACCTGCGCGACGGCGCCGCGGGCGTGCCGGTAAATCGGATCGACGAGGCGGAGACGCATTCGCGCGAGGCCGATCGGCGCCGCCAGTGGCGGGAGGTCGGTGTCGGCGCGCAAATCCTGCGCGACCTTGGCGTCACCTCAATCCGCAATTTATCAGGAACCGCACATGATTATCTCGGCGTGACGGGCTTTGGGATCGAGATCGCGTCGAATGAGCCTTTCGAGTAGCGCCGCCGGCAAGGCGCGTTCGCGGTACCTGCAACTCGGCCGTTTCGGGTGCCAAGCACCCAGACCGGCTGAAGAGATGTTCAACTGAATGCCGGAATCGTCGAGGCCGTGCTCGAGGCGAAAAGCAAGCTCAGGCCTTCCAACAAGGCACGCTTCGCATGAGAACTTTCGAATATTTCAGGCCGCCAGCCTCGATGGGGATTTTTCCGGTTTATTGAAATGCATTCGCGGGAAATCTGCCCAAAAGAATGATTCTTCGCTGCTTGGCTGCATCTTGGTGCCGCTAGAGTGCCACATATCAACGGACGCGAGCAGGGAATGCGCCTACTCCACCAATTTGGAACGCTCGGATCTTGCTGCGCGCGTATCCCTGAAGGGCCCTTCGCGTGGCCAGGAGCGCACAAAAGACCGCGTGATTTCCGAAGCTGCTCTCCGGTGTTCTCAAAGTTCTGGTCTCATTGAAACGGTGCTAACGAGATGGCGATACCAAAAGGGCCTCAGGTCTTCCCCCGTAGCGAGTACTTGCGCAGGCTGACCGCTGTCAAAGAAGCAATGAAGAAGCGCGATGTCGAAGCCCTCGTTGTTACGACATCGGCAAATATAACCTATTTGACGGGCTACACGTCAAAGTCAGCGTATATTCCTCAGGGGCTCATTGTTGAGCTTTCGGAGGAGGAGCCGACGTTCTTTACGCGTCGGATGGATGCTCCGGCGGCAATCCACCAGATGTTCGTCGATCGCGGTCGGATATTCGGCTATCCGGAAGATCTGATTGCCAATCCCGAGCGCGATGGCTTCGACGTGATAGTCGAATTCCTTCATGAGAAGCGGCTCGCAACTCGTGGCATTGGTCTCGAGCTAGGATATCTCGCAGCCCGCACGGCAGAAAAGTTCAAGACCAGAGCTCCAGATGCCAAGCTCGTGGAGTTTACAAACGTGGTCAGCTGGATCCGCGGGGTAAAATCCGACCTGGAGATCGCTCTCATGCGCGAGGCCGCGGTGATTGCCGACGCGGGAATGTTGCGGGCCAGGGAAGTCATCCGTCCCGGAGTCAAAGAGGCCGACGCTGCCGCGGAAATCATCTCAACCCTGGTGCGCGGCGCGGACGGCAAGTCCGGTACCGAGCTGGCAAGTTTTTTTCTGTGTGCCTCTCCGCGCACGTCTACGTGTCATATCCCCTGGAGCGATGATTCGTTCCGACCGGGTTCTCAGGTCAATCTCGAATTCGGCGGAGTGCGCCACGGCTACGTATCCGCTCTCATGCGCACGGTGTCGATCGGAAAACCGTCCGATCGCGTGCGTGCATTGCATGAGGCGGAGGTTGCCGGCCTGGACGCGGCGCTTGCCGCCGTCAAGCCTGGCGCGTCTTGTGGCGATGTCGCTGTCGCTTTCAATAGCACCCTTGAAAAGCACGGGTTCCGAAAGGAGTCACGTTGTGGCTATGCGATTGGAATCGAATGGACCGAACCAACGGCAAGCCTGAAGGTCGGTGACCCGACCATACTGAAACCAAACATGACGTTCCATCTCATGCTTGGCAATTGGGTAGATGAAGATCTTGGCTACGTGATTAGCGAGACCTTCCGTGTAACGGAGACAGGGGTCGAAACATTTTCAAAGCTGCCGCGAGAAATCATAGTAATTTGACGCGCCTGATCCGCGAGCGGTCAACAGCATGTAAATTGCCGCATCCGTTACAATTGGGCTGCGGATTCACTCACTAGAGAGTGCCTTGCGACCTACGGCGCGATTTACTGGCGCTGCACAACCATCGGCGCAAGCCTCGCTCAGGAGGCTCGGCACCTTGAAGCGCTTCACCCAGGACAGAACATGAGAAACGACCTTCCGAAAAATGACTTCAAGGCCGCCCTGCGGGATCGCCAAGTCCAGATCGGCTTCTGGCTGAACCTTATGAGTCCGAGCGCGACAGAGATCGCAGCTGGAGCAGGGTTCGATTGGCTCCTCATCGACATGGAGCACACCGCCAATGAGCCACCGGATGTCGTGCACCACATGCGCGCTGCCGTAGGGGGAACGGCCGAGCCTGCCGTCCGCGTTCCAACAAACGAGCCTGTTCTCGTCAAGCGATTGCTCGACCTGGGCGCCCGCACGCTCCTCTTCCCGTTGGTGCAATCGGCTGACGAAGCCCGCGCCGCGGTTCGCGCGACGCGCTATCCGCCGCACGGAATCAGGGGGATGGGCGGAACGTCTCGCGCGACCCGCTACGGACGCGTGCCGGATTATGCAGTCCGCGCCGCGGACGAACTCTGCGTGCTTGTACAGGTCGAAACCCGAGCAGGACTCGCCGAAATCGACGCTATCGCGGGCGTGGAGGGTGTTGACGGCGTGTTCATCGGACCAGGCGATCTGTCATTCGACTGGGGCTATCCGGGCCAGCACAGGCGGCCGGAGATCTGGAAGGCCATTCTGCATGCCGGCGAACGCATCCGCGCCGCTGGCAAGGCCGCCGGGTTTATGTCGCTCGATGAGCCAGAGAATCGCGAGTTGATCGCTGCTGGCTTCACGTTCTTGGCAGTCGGAATCGACTCGGTGCTTCTCGCCCGCAAAACCGACGAAATTGCAAAGCTGTACAAGAGCTAGACTTGAGCGACGACAGCGCAGCCAAGGTCGTGGTCAGCAAGCAGGTATCTGACACCCTTGCCGGCTGAACTCGTGCGGTCGCTTGCCCTCAGGGGTTTCGATCCGGCGCTTTTTCCAAGAACTTTGCCGCAAAGACACGTTCTCACACGACTTCGTGCCCTCTCCGAAGCTGAGATAGTTGGGTGACGCATCACACAACTCGAAGCTAGTACCCGGAATCAGAGCTGAGTGATACGGCGGCCTTTGAAACGGCGTTGACGGACCTTTTTCTTGGTCCAGACG
>NZ_JADFUE010000155.1:0-3529 GCF_054967145.1 Bradyrhizobium sp. UFLA06-24 | reverse complement strand
CAAGCCGGGCAATCTCGTCAACCTCGGCATCGGCATTCCGACACTGGTCGCCAACTATGTTTCGCCCGAATCAAAGGTGTTCTTCCAGTCCGAGAACGGACTGATCGGCACTGGACCAATTCCCGAACAGGGACTGGAGCACCCGCTGCTCACCGATGCCGGCGGAAAGCCGATCAGCGCGCTGCCGGGCGCAAGCACGTTCGACAGCGCCATGTCCTTCGGACTGATCCGGGGCGGCCATGTCGATGTCACCGTGCTCGGAGGTCTGCAGGTCGATGCAGGCGGCCATCTCGCCAACTGGATGATCCCCGGCAAGATGGTGCCCGGCATGGGCGGCGCCATGGATCTGGTGAGCGGCGCCAGACGGGTCATCGTCGCCATGCAACATGCGGCGAAGGGTAAGTCGAAGATCGTCAAGCAGTGTAACCTGCCGCTGACGTCCAGCCGGCCGGTGAGCCTGGTGGTCACCGATCTCGCCGTGATCGGCTTCCCCGACGGAAGGGCCACACTTCTCGAGACTGCTCCCGGCATTAGCGTCGGCGAGGTGATGGCCGTCACGGAGGCTGAGCTGGTTATCGGCGACCGCGTTCCCGAAATGAAGATATGAGCGGGCGAGGCAATATGCGCATATTCAGCGATTTCAAAGAGATTAAGGCGGTCGTCGGCACCGAGATCGGGGTCAGCGACTGGGTCGAGATCACCCAGGAACGGATCAATCAGTTCGCCGAAGCGACCTGCGACGAGCAATGGATTCACGTCGATCAGGAGCGCGCCAGGAAGGAGATGCCGGGCGGCAAGACCATCGCCCACGGACTATTGTCGCTGGCGCTCGCGCCTCTCTTCATCCGATCAGTGATTGGCCTGAAGGGGTTGCGCAATACCCTCAACTATGGCGCGGACCGGATCCGCTACCTGGCGCCTGTGCCGGCAGGATCCAGACTACGAGGACGCGTGACCGTTGCCGAAGCTGAGGACGTGCCTCCCGACGGCTTGCGCGTGAACTATCATCTCGTGATCGAGATCGAGGGCGGCACGAAGCCGGCCTGTGTCGCCGAGCTGATCGCGCTGCACTATCGGTGAGTGCTCGCGCGATCGGCACGATCCAGTCCTCTAGTCGATGATGTGATAGCCGCCATCGATGTAGAGCACCCCGCCGGTCATGAGCTTGGCACCGTCGAGCGCCAGGAACGCGGTGGCGTTGCCCACATCGTCAATACTCACGAGGCTTCGCGCCGGCGCCTTGGATTGCGCCTTGTCCATCAGCTCATCAAACTCGGGAATGCCTGAGGCTGCGCGCGTGGCCAATGGTCCCGGCGAAATCGCATGGACGCGGATGCCCTTCGGGCCCAGCTCGGCCGCCGCATACCGAACCGCCGATTCCAGCGCCGCCTTCGCCACACCCATGATGTTGTAGTTCTCGACCACCATCTGGCTGCCATAATAGGTCATGGTGAACATCGTCCCGCCGTTCTTCATCAGCGGCTCGGCCAGATGAGCCATCCGCAGGAAGGACCAGCAGGAGACCTCCATGGTCTTGAGGAAGCCCTCGCGTCCGACATCGACGACGCGGCCATGCAGCGCTTCCTTGGGCGAGAAGGCGATCGAGTGCAGCAGGAAATCGAGCTGGCCCCACTCCTTCGCGATGCGTTCGAAAACCTGCTCGGTCTGGCCTTCGACCATCACGTCGAGCGGCATGAAGATCGGCGCTTCGAGCGCCTGGGCGAGCGGCTCGACGTGCTTCTTCGCTCGGTCGTTCAGATAAGTCACTGCAAGCTCGGCACCGAGGGCACGGAACGCCCTGGCGCAGCCCCAGGCGATGGATTGATCGTTGGCGATACCGACGACGAGCCCCTTCTTGCCCTTCAAGGCAACCTTGGTTTCCGGATACACGGGAATCATGACACCCTCTCTTGTCTGGGGTTGCTCGATGGTGTGCTCATCAGCAGCGACAGCGTATGCTGTGCGATCATCAGCTCTTCGTCGGTCGGCACCACGTAAACAGGGATCAGACTTCCGGAGCGCGAGATCAGCGGTGCGTGGCGGGAGTTTTCGAGCGGGTCGAGCGCGACCCCGAGCCAGCCCAGCTGCTCGGCCACGCGAGCACGAATAGTTGCGGAATTCTCGCCGATGCCGGCCGTGAAGACGAAAGCATCCAAGCCCTGCAAGGCCGCTGCCAGCATGCCGGCGTTGAGGCCGATCCGATAGGCGAAATAGTCGATCGCAAGCTTTGCCTTGGGATCCTCGCTCCTTTCCAGCTCGCGCATATCGTTGCTGACGCCGGAAAGCCCCTTCAAGCCGCATTCGCGGTAGAGGAAATCCTGCACGCCTGCGGCCGACATACCCTTCTCGGCCAACAGATAGAGCACGACGCCGGGATCAAGCTGGCCCGGCCGCGTACCCATCGGCAGACCGTCCAGCGCAGTGAAACCCATGGTGCTCTCGACGCTTCGGCCATCCTTCATCGCGCACATCGAGGCGCCACTGCCGAGGTGAGCGACGATTACCCGACGCTTTGCGATTTCGGGAGCGACGCTCGGCAGGGTCCTTGCGATGTACTCGTAGGACAGGCCATGAAAGCCATAGCGCCGCACCCCCTCGGCATGAAGCCGATGCGGGATCGCGTAGTAATCCGCGAGAGCACCGTGCGTTCGGTGAAATGCGGTGTCGAAGCAGGCGACCTGCGGCAGCGTCGGAAAATTCGTCAGGATCGATCGGATCGGCGCCAGATTGTGCGGCTGGTGCAACGGCGCGAGATTGATGAAGCGCTCCAGCCGAGCCACCACGCCATGGTCGATCAGGACAGGCTTGTCGTAATCCGGCCCCCCATGCACGACCCGATGCCCGACAGCAATCGGGTGAATGCGAAGCTCCTCGCGCAGCCACGCGCCGGCGACGCCCATTGCAGTTGAAACGTCCGGCACCGCCTCGATCGGATAGGCGCGATCGGCCAGGGACTCGCCCGCCGCGCCGCTTGCCTTCAGCCGCGGACGACTGCCGATACCGTCCATCTGACCCTTGATCTGCCGTCGCAGCCGACCCTCGCCCTCGACCGAAAAGATCTGGAACTTGACGCTGGAAGAGCCGGCGTTGACGACAAGGATCGTATCCATGGCGGTCACGCGGCTATCGTGGGGGCGCGCTGGCGACGCGCGTTGGCGTAAAGCGATGCCACCGCGCAAGAGGCCATTCGCGCGCGCGGCGTATCGGCCCGCGAGGTCAGGACGACCGGCACGCGCGCGCCAAGCACGATGCCGGCCCCATCAGCCTTGGCGAAGTAGGCGAGGTTCTTAGCCAACATGTTCCCGGCCTCTAGATCCGGAACGACGAGGATCTGCGCCCGGCCGGCGACCTCGGACTTGATGCCCTTGATGCGCGCTGCCTCAGAGTCGATCGCATTGTCGAACGCCAGCGGCCCGTCAAGCACGCCGCCCGTGATCTGGCCGCGATCGGCCATCTTGCACAGCGCGGCCGCCTCGATGGTCGACGGAATCTTGGAGGTGACGGTCTCGACCGCCGACAGGATGGCGAC
>NZ_JADFUE010000154.1:0-3610 GCF_054967145.1 Bradyrhizobium sp. UFLA06-24 | reverse complement strand
AGCGCGCATTCTCTCGCCCCCGAATCAACACGTAGGCAAGAGAATCACGTGGCGCTATTTAGGTACAGACCCTAGTCATCCGGAACGCAAGTTCGTCGCATTGGTTGATAGCTTGAATCTCGAGAGAGGAGAGCGCTTGTGGCGAATGCAGGTGGGAAAGGCCGGCCGATCGCGCCGTTGGTGCTGAGTCCGCAGGAGCGGGCGTACTTGGAGAGGCAAGTTCGTCGTCATCGTGCTGCGCGGTTGCTTTCCTGAGCGATGCCGCGCGATCCTGCGGTGGGCGGATGGCTTGCCAAGCAAGTCTGTGGCTGCCGAACTCGGCCTCCACGAACACACCGTTGGCAAGTCGCGCCGCCGATTTTTGAAGGATCGCTGTGATGGCTTGCTTGACGAGGCACGCCCTGGCCGCCCTCGCACCATCAACGACGATCAGGTTGCCGCCATGATCGATCGCACGCTGCGTACGACGCCGGCCGAGGCGACGCAATGGTTGATCCGCTCGATGGCTGCGGAAACTGGCTTTTCCCGCACCACGATCCGCCGAATGTGGTCGGCGTTCGGCTTGCAACCGCACCGTAGCCAGACATTCAAGTTGTCGAGCGATCCGCGGCTCGTCGACAAGGCACGCGACATCGTCGGCTTTACCTGTCCCCGCCGAACCGAGCCCTTGTCCTCAGCATCGATGAGAAAAGCCAGATTCAGGCACTCGATCGCGAGCAGCCGGTCTTGCCAATGATGCCCGGCATACCGGAGCGTCGTACGCACAGCTATGTGCGGCATGGTGCGACCACGCTGTTTGCCGCGCTCGATGTCGCCTCGGGGTTCGTCATCGGCAAATGCTACAAGCGCCACCGGGCAGTCGAGTCTTGAAGTTTTTAAAAGAGATCGATGCTCAAGTTCCTGAAGGCCTCGATGTCCATATCGTCATGGACATGTGTAGACGCCCCCGTTGGTGCAAGAAGAATCTTTCGAAGAGTGCGGAGCGTGGTCGGGCGCTGACATGTGTTCGGCCTTTTGTTGCGGCTGCCACATGCCGCTGGCCCGTATGGGAGTTCGCGGAACGGGTCCAATTCAACTTCGCGTGCTCGAGGCGCGTATCCATGATCTGGTTTTCCCATTCCTGTCTCGTGACCGTGCGCCATACTCTCCGGTTGACCTTCTCACACTCACGGTCCCTGCCGCGGAACTACTTCGCCGCAGCCGGAGCCCGATAGGTTCCGCCTCTCGCCATCAATGCCCAGACGATGCGCGCCATCTTGTTAGCGAGGGCGACGATCACCAGCATGGGCGGCTTGAGGGCAAGCATGCGCGCAAGCCAAGAATCCGCTGTCGAGTCTTTGCGCATTGCCCAGCGCACGGCCGCGCTCGCGCCGATGATCAGTAGTCGTCGCAGGGTTCGTTCGCCCATACGTGACGTCTTGCCGAGCTTCTGCTTGCCTCCGGTGGAGCGCTGCAGCGGGGTAAGCCCCAGCCATGCCGCAAAGTCGCGTTGCGACCGTGCACGTCGGCTGCGCGGCAAGACATTTAAGGATCTGATCCCGGCGCAGCTTCTTGCGGAAAAGCACGGTTCCTGATGCATCCGCGCCGTGCATCTGGAACACATTCTTCGCCAGATCCAACGCGATTATGCTAAATTCCGACATGGACGCCTCCGTTCAAGTGATGGTCAACGACACCACTTTGGCACAGCGATGCCGTGAGGGGGCGTCCACATGGGGTAATCGCAGGAGCGTGTTGCCCTAAAGACAATCAATAGTCTTGGAGGGTGGCTGTTCCCCGATAGGATGGAAATACGGGCTCACGACTGGACGCCGGGCCCAAGCATCGAATGGAGAACAGCCATGGAAGAGTATATCGGTCTCGATGTGTCGATGAAAGAGACGGCGGTCTCGATCCGTCGAGCAGGTGAACGGATCTGGCGCGGCAAGTGTGCATCTGATCCCAGTGTCATCGCCGCGCTCATCCGCAAGCGGGCGCCGGCCGTGAAACGCGTGGTGTTCGAGACGGGACCGCTGTCGGTATGGTTCTATCATTCTTTGCGCACCGAAGGATTGCCGGCGATCTGCGTCGATGCGCGCCATGATAAAGCGGCGCTCGATATGGCGGCGAACAAGACGGACGCGAACGACGCCGATGGTCTGGCGCAGCTCGCGGAAGTCGGGTTCTTTCGTGAGGTGCGCGTGAAGGGATTCAACAGCATGCTGACCCGCACGCTTGTCGCGGCGCGCACGCGGCTGGTCCGGATCACCACCGAGCTTTCGAACCAGATCCGCGGCGTCATGAAGACCTTCGGTCTGCTTGTTCCCGCCGGAAAGGGAAGCACCTTCGAGAACGTCCGGAACCTTCTGGCTGATCAGGACGGACTTGCATCCATCGTGCTTCCGATGCTGGAAGCCTGGCGTGGCATTCGCATCCGCGCCGCCGAACTCGGTCGCCAGTTGGTTCGGGATGCGCGCGAGAGTCAGGCCTGCCGCATCCTCATGTCGATTCCGGGCATCGGTGCGATCACCGCAACCTCTTTTGCCACAGCTATTGAGGAGCCTGACAACTTTAGGAAATCCCGATCTGTTGGCGCGTGGATCGGCCTGACAACGCGCCGCTACCAATCCGGAGAAGTCGATTATGATGGCCATATATCCCGACGTGGCGACCGCCATTTGCGTGGGCTTCTCTATGAAGCGGCAGCGGTCATTCTGACGCGCAGCTCAACCGACAGCGCTCTGCGGACGTGGGGACGGCATCTCCGGGAGAGGATCGGCTTCAAAAGAGCCGCCGTGGCTGTGGCACGGAAACTGGCGGTGATAAGCATACGATGCTTAAGACCGGCGAGCTGTTCAATCCGAATGCCGGAGCTGCCGCATAAGCTCGGATAGCGTTCAGAACCTGAACGCCTAAGGTATCCCTGCCAGGACGTGAGCCGAGCCATTCCGCTGATGGGGTTGCACTGCTGACTCAGCAAAGTGCGTCGTCCACATTGAAGGCTCGTCCGCGAAGCTCCATCATGCGGCGACCAATGTCGACCGCGAAGACAACCACGCACCCGGCAGCGTCTCTTGACGAAACTAAATGCTTGACGTCCCAGCAGCGATTAGACGACACCTCCGTCGGGCAACTCGAGGCCGACATCTGCACCTTCATCCACCTGCACAACCAAAACCCGAAGCCCTTCAAATGGACCAAGTCCGCAGACCAGATTTTGGCTTCCGTCAAACGCTTCTGCCACAAAACCCAGCAGACTTTATGTGGCGAACATTAGATTCACGTGACTAGGTCGTCCTGTCCTGACGCTGCGATCTGCAGGCTGGCGCTCAATCGATGCTCGCATCTTCCGCGAGGCGCCGATGCGCTCGCCCGATAGCCTCTGGGCCGCGGCCTCGCCGACCGGATCACCGGATCAGCTGCGGCGCCAAGCGCAACAACTTGTTCGCCCATTTCGGGAGCTTCAGCGCCTACACCCTCGAGGACGTCGACTTGTACCACCTTGGCTAGGGGACCCTGCCACTCGGTTGACAAGCCGGTAGTGCTGATCGTCAACTAGTACCCACTTTTCTTGGAACGTGAGTCGTGATTCAAGGTCGGGATGATACCCGAAGCAAGAGAAGTCCACCTT
>NZ_JADFUE010000153.1:0-3719 GCF_054967145.1 Bradyrhizobium sp. UFLA06-24 | reverse complement strand
TCCCAATACATCGATCAACACGACTGAAGCCGCCTGGGAGCCGTGGCGCCAGCCGGCGCCAACGATCGCTCCTATATCCCGCAGCTCCGGAGCCGCCCCCGGCGGTCCTGCGAACGACGAGGCGGCTGCAAATTCAGATGCTGGCGCAGAGCGCGCATCGTCACGCAAGTCGTGGGGTGTGGGGTGGATCCAGATCAACGAAGGAGTCGAGACCGCCGTAGATGTTTGACGATCGAGGCCTCACGCACGACGGCGATGCGGAGTCTTGCATCTGTTGCCCGAGCCAGGCCCAGGCTCCCTGGCTGGGGGTGGCCGGTGTAGCAGGAAGCTCGAGCGGCGGATGAGCTTGCGCGCCCCAGTGCGGCGCTGGCTCTGGTGAGGCGGGTCCTTGGATCTGCTCGCCAAGCCAGTTCCAGGCTCCGGCGCTCGGCGTCGCCGGGGTTGCGGGAAGCTGCTGCGACGAACCGGCCTGCCAATGGCTGGGCGGCGCTGGCATCGATATGTTGGGCCCGTGGATCTGCTCGCCAAGCCAATCCCAGGCGCCCGCGCTCGGGCTAGCTGGCGTTGCGGGAGGACCCTGCAGTGCATGCGGCTGTCGAGCAGCTTCCCAAGAAGGCTGGCCCGGATCCTCAGGAGGCCTCAATCCAAGCGCCCTGTTCGCCTCCAGGATTTGCTCGTATCCGCCAAGTTTGACCAGATCAGCATTGATCTTCTTGTCGTTGGTTTCGCGCCTGTACTCCTCGAGATCCCGGACAAACGCGGGGGTGGAAAGTCGGCCGGCCATCGGTGGCCTATCATGGGTCCGCAGCCACTCACTCAGCTTAGACATGCGGCGAGCTTGCCTGTCGATCGTCTTCGGCTCGATCCTGTGTGTTGCCTTTTCCGCCGCCGCCCACATGTGGATGAGGGTTGCGTCCGCGCCGTGAGGAGCCAGTCGGCGGAGATCAGGCGCCAGGGCGTTTCCGGCACCGACCTCACGGAGCTTCTTCAAGGCCGCCTTGATGCGCGTGCCGCGGCGGCCTGCGTACCTGTCGACCTCCTCATCGAGCTCAGCTTCCAGCTGGTGGTTTTCCACCTCCGGATTGTCCTGCTGCGCGTTTTCCAATTCCCGGCTATTCGATCCGCAATTGAGGGCCTGCCGTGCTCGCTCAGGAGCACGCTCAAATGGCGCAAATCGGTTGCCGCATTCTTGATCGTGCCGTCGGTGAGGTTACCCGCCGCCTTGTTTCGGAAATCTTTAATGAGCTCCTCATCGGCCGCAGGGACCCCGCGCGTCCGGCCCGGCTGCCTCGCATAATCAATTCGTAAATTCGTCGAAAAGACGTCAGATTGCCCAGCGTCGCGCGACGAATTTTCACTGCTGCTCCGGCCAAGCGCCTTGCCGATTCCCGACTTGAAGCGTGACCATAATCTGCGGCTTTTTCCGCTTTTGGCCGACGCGGCAGACTCTGCGTCCGGAAAGCTTTAGCGCGCGCTGCTGAACAGATCATCTCGCAAACTAGACTGCGGCACTTGCGTCGCAGCGGTAAGCTGAAAGCTGGGAATGTCTACGCTCCGGCGCGTGTCGCCTAGCGCACTCTCCCTAAAAGTGGAGTGCGGCGGCGCCCGCATCGAACCGCCGAAATCGTCCCGCCGGACTGCTCGACCACCTCCTGCGGGAGGCCGATCAGGTGAAGTTGACTTGCTTTGATCAGACGGATCGAGATGCAAATCCTCCATACGCTTCTCAAAGTCGCCTTGCTCGCTTGAGTCGCCCCGTCGCTGACCCGCCCGCCCCGGCAGCGCGGCGTACTCCCGCATCCAGGCTCCTGAATCGAAGAATGGGTCAACCGGATCCATCCTGCTCTCCTCATGTTTGTAGAGACCCTGCAGCAATCCGTACGGCCTGGATTACGGCGAGATTGCAGCTCTTCAGATTCTCGATTGTTGTAGCCGCAACCTTTCAAGAAGCTGACGAGATCAGGATATTGCTGCGCGCGAGACCGGCGTCGCATCGGCACCCGCCTGACGACGGACGGAGTTGCTCCAATTTTATCGCACCTCTTCGCCGGTTTCGTGTTCGAGCTGACGAAATTGGTCGACCGATCTAACAATGGATCGCCGGTCGATCGTGCGCCGAATTCAAGCATCACGGCGGGACTTACATAGCCGCTACCGTCTCCAATGGATCATACGTGACGTGCATCTTGTCGTCCTTATCAATTTTGGTAGTGAGCTTGTCCTATTGCAGGCGTTCATTGATGACGCACAACGTCTTTTCCTTGACGCAGACCGGAGGCGTTCTCGCGCGTTGGCACTTTTGCTTTGACTGCGGTTCTGAGGGACCAAATTGTCCACCGGGTCCGGAGCTGTTGCTCGAATGCCGTATGTGAGATCCACGTCGTACGAGAAACGGCGAATTGCGCCGTAAGCCTTCGAAAGGGACGTTCCGCTCGGAGACGAGATTCTCGCCCAGTGGCGACGAGCGCGTTCAGGCATCAAAACGACCCCAAACATTCTTTTTCGAGAAGATGTGCAGGGCGTCCTGAGTTCGCAGCAGTAACGGTGCCTGGCAAGCCAAGTTGGCAATGAAGATCCGGCAGACTTCGATTCGCTCACTTCAATCGGGCTCAGTCTTTGACTGAGGGACCGCAAGGCTTCTCTTGCAGTCTCGGGACCGCCCCGCTCGAGCGCGCACGACCTCACCTGCACGACGGCTTGGCCATCGTAAGCTGCCAACGCGGTGCATGCTTGAACTCCACAACTTGCTTGCCAAGATGGAGCTCGCGGAACGCCCCCGAAGTCAAATAAACCTGCCGAACAGTCTGCGGCCTCGTCAACCGAGTTGGTTGGCTGAGGCAGCGCCTCCGTAACCGATGATTTCGCCGCGGCGCGCCTTGGTCTCCTCAACAACTTTTCGACCGACTGAGCTCTCGTTCCGAAGCAACTTTCGACGGGGCGCAGATAGGCGCCCTCGCCTCGCGCACGGGAATTTTCGTCGCTCACCGACCGAACGAATATAGCCGCGAAGCATCAGCCCACTTCGCTCTCCGGAGATCTGCGCAAGGCGCTGAACAGGCAAATCAGCCGTTCCCGAGCGATGACGACGTGCTGACGTGACGGTCCGTAGAGCTTGCCGACACTGATCCGCCAAAACGGACAAGATGATCTGCGAGCTGAAGCGGGCGCATGTGGGTGGACGGCGAACAGATGAGATCGTCGCGCCGGCCCCCCTTTCCGTCGGTTTGGCTCCGGCGGCGGTTGGGTTGCTGTACAAGACTCTCCATCACAATCAGGCTCGCTCCCCTCATTCATCCGAGGATCGCCGTGGAACCCCTTCACCGTGAACATTGCTCTTTGTTCGAACCTGATGGTTCGTGGGCAGCCAATCTGTGACACCCGCGAAGAACACTCTCAGCGACCATCTCGCAGCTTCGCCATCTTTCAGTTGATGGGAATGAGGCTCGCGGCCTGATGGGTTAGCACCGATGCCGAAGGATCTATATTCGGCATAATAGCTCGTGCTCAACTTGTTGGTCTCGCCGGGAGCCCATTCGCGCCAGCCTTCCGCAATCACTCGTGCATCTATCTTTGTCGACAGGAAGACCACTGTGGCGTAGGAGCGCCAGGGGCGGCCAAGCGCGATATAGCGCGCAGCAGGGTCGGCACTTAGCCTGCAATGATCAAAAACATAGCCACTGTCCTCATCCGGCGTTGCCTTGCTCTGAGCGGTATAGATG
>NZ_JADFUE010000152.1:0-3917 GCF_054967145.1 Bradyrhizobium sp. UFLA06-24 | reverse complement strand
AACGTGGCCGCCCGGATTGGAAAGCCGGTCGGCAACGGCCCGGCCATCTAGCTTCGTTTGCAGGCAGCCCCCGATGCGTGGCACGCCGACGCGAAGTTGATGTCAGCGAGATCAAGATGCTGGAACCGGCTTAGGGCGACGAGTCCGGGTGCGGGGTCGCCCAAACGGTGTCGCAAGCGATGGTAGCCAGCCCGTCCTCGAAGACAGGGGCTGGCCACCTTTACGCCCGAGAGGTTCAAATTCCCCAAGGTGCTACCATTGTATGGTGGAGAAGAACTGGAGAGCACCTACCAGTACCGGTGGGGTGCCGCGCCCCGCGTGCATGTCATATTGAAGCGCTCGGCCCGCAACTGTTCGAGCTGGCTCCGCTCATAGGAGTAACCGCCGTGCCTAGGACCGATGTGGGGGCGGCAATCCAAGCATTCACGGACTACGCCCGTAGGCCAAGCCATACCCCGGCAGAAGACACCTACGGGCCACAGCGAACTGAAGAGCAGCTGGCCGCTCGGCGATTCCGGGTTGAAGTTATCTGCTCAAAAATGGACGCGGTGGCGGAGTGCCCTCTTTCGACCTTAGCCGAATTCGAGGCGCTCAGACGCGAGATGGGAAAAGATTTTCCCCCAACGCCACCCGCTTTACTCAACCATGTAGTGGACGCATTTTTACGTTGTGGGTCCTACCCGCGCGGCCGGATGACCGACCCTTAATCGTGGACGGAGCCAAATGATGCTTGGCACGTTCTCGCTGCACAAGATCGACCACGCTATACGCGACCTAGAACAAAAAGTCGCCCACGGCGCGGAAATCAGCCGCGAGGAGCTTGCGAGCGGACTGCGGATTACGAAGCATCTTCGAGATGAACTCGAAGTGGCGCTCAAGGTGATCGATGGCCTAAAGGATCATACCGGTCCCGGGTCGACAGGCCGCTCAAGGTGGTAGCCGCGACCTAAACAGCGGGAACGTTAGCGGCCACGTGGCTCGGCGCCCGCTTGGAGAAAAAGCGCTCTCCCTACCACGCGCCAGCCTCAAACAGCGGAAGAAGCTGACGGTGGGATACATTCATCGCAAAAAGCCGTGGCACAACTACCAGAACCGGGGTTGCAGCCTCGCGGGGCTCGGGGATCAGCCTCAGATCGCAGGCAGTGCGGGTGAGACTCGGCGCCGTTCGGTTGCGCCGGAGCGGACGCTGTCCCTGCCCCGCCCGCACTGCCGATAGTTAGCGGTCACGTGACTCGGCGCTCAAGTAACCCCCACGCATACACAGGGGAAGCGCTGTCCCTGCCACGCGCCGCTAACCCCCACACGGCCAGCCTCAAAGCAGCGGAAGAAGCTGACCGGGAGGTCATCGCTCGCAGAACGAGCGTAACTTACAGAACCGGGAATGGCCCGTGATTTAGAAGCAGTGGGCGCGACACGGTGCCGACCGACCAGGGGGGCTGAGTTGAAGCACCTGCCGCATCCGCACTGCTGGTGAGTTTAGCGGAAGGTGACACTCCACCCCACTGCTCTGGAAACCACAGCAATGTCCGTGCCACCCCCGCTAAACCCAACAACCAATTATTGGGACTAGCTTACTGAAAGCTGACGAGACTGCGCGCCCATTCACAAAACGAAAAGCGGCCCACGGGGCCGCTTGCCGTGGAGACAATAAAGACGTTCAGGCCGCAGACGAAAAGCGTTCGGCTCGCTTACGATCAGCGGCAGCCGCACCACGACGACGGCCCGGATCGGCAGTTCTGTGCGTCAAGTTCAGCAAAATCGATTATGGGATCCGGCCGAGCCATCCCCTCGGAGCCGCCGTCGCTCGCTTGCGCAAAAGCGTAGCCCTGGCGAGCGACGGCGGCGGAGAGGGGGGCGTGCATCCCCTTGGTGGGCCTGAGCATCGTCAGGCCGCCGGCGTAGCGCCTCCTTGTGCTCCTTCGGCAGATCCATGTTTAGATGGCGATGGTCCTCGAGCCAGGCCTCATGGCGCTCGACGGTCAGCGCCCGTACCAGCCTTAAACAGCTCTCGGCATTGGGGAGGATTCGCACGACATAGGTTCGCCGCCTGATCTCCTCGTTGAGGCGATCGAGCAAATTGGTGAGATGTCTCGGTGCCAACGTTCCCGCTGCGGTGTTCTACATCGTGGAGTATGGTGCGACCATCGGGACAGCGGCACCGGGAGCACGAAGTGCGGGCAGGCCGATGTTATTCCAGAGCCGAGAGCTCGAGTTAGTAGCTGGCGGCCGCCTCCGTGATGGGCTCGAGTATCCCGAGGTCACGCGGGTCGAACTCGATCGAGCGGCGCCCCCTCCACCGGCGTATCGGCGCGGCCCGCGCCCATCTGCGCCATGTGCATCGCGATTCTCCGCGCGCGCTCACCTGCTGCGGACCTCACCATCGAGATCGAGCTCGGAGGGGGATGGCATCCGCTGCGAGACTCATGCCCAGGGCACGGCCGTCGAGAGGTGTCCGGCGCTGGAGAACATCTGCATTCTGCAGCGCGTCGTCGGTCATAAGGTCACCTGCAGGCGGTACGATCGCGCGAACGATGTTCTTGTCGATATCGCCCCTCCAGCCTGGAGGTCGGGAGTAATGAGATGGGGAAGTAATGACATGGATTGGCGCCGCGACCTCATGCTGTGGCACCCGCGTCTGTTCCTCACGACGGCCGAGGAGCCTAGTCGCTCGTTCGGCTACCCGCACTGCGAGCGAGGGTGGCAGGATATCCTGGTCCGGCTCTGTCGCAGGATCGAAGTCGCGCTCCGCGACGGCGAGACCTTCGAATTCGTCCGCATCAAGCAGAAGATGGGCATCCTGCTCGTCGACTGGGACACCGAAGCCTCGAAGTCCACCGAGTCCGCGATCGGCCATCCAGTTGACCTGGCCGTCGCCCGCTCCGCCTGCACCTGCGAGATTTGCGGCGCGGAAGGCCGGCTGCATGCCAACAAAGGGTGGCTCGAAACCCGCTGCGCAGAGCACGCGGCCGGCGATCCAGTGCCGCCCCACTTGGGGCAGGGCTTCGACAACGTCCGCCGGCTGCGCCGCCGGCGAGGCCAGGCCAGCGTTTACTACGCGCTTACGACCGCGACGCCGACACTTTGACCGAGGTGCCGCCGCCCTCGCCGCAGCAGGAGCGCTAAGATGGCCAGATTTCGCTGTAGCGCCTAGGACCAGCAAGGCGAGTTCACCTAGCCGCGCCGGCGAATGCGCCGTCCGGCATCTCAATGGCTATCGCGGCATCCTCCAAGTGGATGGCTACGCCGCCTATAACAAGCTCGCGCGATCCGATCGCGGCGATGATGGCATCACGTTGGCCGGCTGCTGGTCACACAGCCGGCGCAAGTTCTATGAGCTGCATGTTGCAGGGAGCTCGGAAGTGGCAACGGCGACGCTCGAGCGGATGGCGAAGCTCTGGCAGGTCGAGAAGACCGTGCGCGGTCAAAGCCCCGACGCCCGCGTTGCCGCGCGCCAGCAAGCCTCCGCGGCTGTCGTCGCAGATCTCTTCGATCTCTGGCAGCAGACCTTGCGGCGGATCTCCGGCAAATCAAACTGGCCGAGGCGATCCGCTATGCTGTCTCGCGCCGTGCCATCTTCGAACGCTTCCTGCTCGACGGCCGCATCGAGCTCGACTCCAACATCGTCGAGCGCGCCATCAGACCGCAGACAATTACAAGAAAGAATAGCCTGTTCGCGGGCAGCGACGGCGGCGGACGAACCTGGGCGACCATCGCAACACTGCTGCAGACTGCGGATTTCACGGATCGTGAGCATCGATTTCGCGCGATCGTGAGCACTGAATTCAGACGATCGTGAGCAGCCCGCTACGGCCGATGGGAGATAGAGTCAGTGTTCTGGTTGCCGTCAAGGGTGATGGTTTTGGCGCTGCGTTTTCGCATGCTTTCTCCGGTGAGCTGGAGGCGGTGGGCGTTGTGGA
>NZ_JADFUE010000151.1:0-4044 GCF_054967145.1 Bradyrhizobium sp. UFLA06-24 | reverse complement strand
GCCATAGAGCCGCGCCGCCTCGTCGCGATAGCGCTCGATCGCGTAGGGAATCTTCTCGGCCGCATAGAGCGCGAAATGGCCGTGCTGGCCGAGCATCGGCCCCAGCCCCGCCATCTGCCACATCACCCATTGGATCGTGGTGGAACGCCCGCGCAGATCGCTCGGCAGGAACCGCCCGGACTTCTCGGCCAGATAGATCAGGATCGCGCCCGTCTCGAACACCGAAAACGGTGCGCCGCCGTCGGCCGGCTCGTGATCGACGATTGCGGGAATGCGGTTGTTGGGGGAGATCGCCAGAAACTCAGGCGCGAACTGCTCGCCGGCACGGATGTTGACGGGCTTCACGGTGTAGGGAAGCCCAAGCTCCTCCAGCATGATCGAGATTTTCCAGCCGTTCGGCGTCGGCGCGTAATGGAGATCGATCACGAGCTTTCCTCTGGCCTTCCCCTTGGGCCTTCCCTGCCGTCGCCGCTGAATAGAGGGCGACTTTTGTTGTTCTGTACCTCGACGTTAAGACATGGCAGACAGAGGCGCAATCACAACCCGCCGGGAGGGACCCATGCTGTTTCCAACGACAATCGCCGGATCCTTGCCCAAGCCGGAATGGCTCGCGGAGCCGAACATGCTCTGGGCGCCCTGGAAGTCTGAAGGCGACGAGCTTTTCCGCGCCAAGCGCGATGCGACGCTGATCTGGCTGAAGATCCAGGAAGATGCCGGCATCGATATCGTGACCGAGGGCGAGCAGGCCCGCCAGCACTTCGTGCATGGGTTTCTCGAGAAGATCGAGGGGATCGATTTCGCTCACAAGGTCGAGATGGGCATTCGCAAGGACCGCTACAAGGCGATGGTGCCGCAGGTGGTCGCGCCGCTCCGGCTCAAGGAGCGCGTCCACGCCTTCGAGGCGCGCGTCGCCCGCACGCACACGAAAAAGAAACTGAAATTCACCCTGCCCGGCCCGATGACCATTATCGACACCATCGCCGACCGCTATTATGGCGACCGCATCAAGATGGCTTTCGCCTTCGCCGAGCTCTTGAACGAGGAGGCCAGGGCGTTGCAGGCCGACGGCGTCGATCTCGTGCAGTTCGACGAGCCCGCCTTCAACGTCTACATGGACGAGGTCAATGATTGGGGCATCAAGGCGCTGGAACGAGCGGCGCAAGGGCTGACCTGTACCACCGCCGTGCACATCTGCTACGGCTACGGCATCAAGGCCAACACCGACTGGAAGGAAACGTTAGGCAGCCAGTGGCGGCAGTACGAGCAGATCTTCCCGGCGATCGACGCCAGCCCGATTCAGCAGGTCGCGATCGAGTGCCGCAATTCGAAGGTGCCGCTCGACCTGCTCGCGCTGCTGAAGAACAAGATCGTTCAGGCCGGCGTCATCGACGTCGCCAGCGACACGGCCGAGACCGCGGAGGACGTCGTCAAGGTGATCGACGCGGTGTCGAAATTCGTGCCCAAGAGCAACATCATCGCCACCACCAATTGCGGCATGGCGCCGATGCGGCGCGAGATCGCCGAAGCCAAGCTGATGGCGCTCGGCGCCGGCGCCGCGCTAGCGCGCGAGAAGCTGGGGTGATCTAGCCTGACGCGGAGGGATGCAGCACCGGCCGGTAGCCGGCGCTCAGTGCGCGCAGTGTCGATGGCGGTGTCAGCAGCATTGGCTGCGTGAGGTCGGGTGTATCGGCCACATAGCCGGCCGCCGACCACAGGAGCGCCCGGCCCTGCACCACCAAAAAACTCCGTTCGCCCTGCTGCACCATGGCGCCATCGGGCAGTTCGGCAAGTGGCACCGGCAAGGCGTGCAGGCGCTTCGTGCCCCGATCCAGCCGCTCGCGGTGAAGTGCGGCATCCATCGCCTTGGCGCTGATCCCGGTCACCTCGTTCCCCCTCTCCCATGCAGCCCGAAACCGCTTGGCATCGTCGCGGCGGCAGAAGAAGCAGGGGCGGTGTCCTGCGGCAAAGGCGGTCGCCTCATCCAGGAAGAACAGCTCGGTCCAGCTTCGCCGCGCCATCACCGGCCGGCGCCAGCCGCGAAATTCACACAGGCAGGTGATCCAGGCCGGCGTCGACCAGCGCTTGTTGAGCAGCGTCTTCGTCGCGGGATCATGGATGATGCCGCGATTGCCGGTGAACATCCCCCGGTGCGGGGTGGCGATGATGTCGCCCAGCGGAGTGACGCGGTTTTGCAGAGGCATGGCTGCCTCTGCGCGTCACGCCGCGCCGTCGCGCAGCGGCGGGTGATAGGACAGCGCGGTGTCCCAGGGGAAGAAGATCCAGGTGTCCTGGGAGACTTCCGTGATGAACGTATCGACCAGCGGGCGGCCCTTCGGCTTGGCGTAGACGGTGGCGAAATGCGCATCCGGCAGCATCTCGCGCACCAGCTTGCCGGTCTTGCCGGTGTCGACGAGGTCGTCGACGATCAGGAGCCCCTTGCCGGTGCCGCCGCCGAGCTTCATCGCGGCGTCAGAGATGCCCTTGAGAACCTGGAGCTCGCCCTGCTTGTCGTGGTCGTAGCTGGCGATGCAGACCGTATCGATCACGCGCACCCCGAGCTCGCGCGCCACGATCGCTGCCGGCACCAGGCCGCCGCGGGTGATCGCGATCACCGCGTGGAACGGACCGACCTCGTTGAGCCGCCAGGTCAGCGCCCGGCAATCCCGGTGGAACTGGTCCCACGACACCGGAAAGGGCCGGCCGGCCCGTTCCTCTGCGCTCAATTGCGGTGTTTCACCAGCCATCGTCGTCTCCTGCCAATCATCGTCCGGCAGCCTTCTGCTACCGGGTGATGTTCAATCCCGCCAGCATTTCCTTCACCGCCGCCATCGCGGCGGCGAGCTTATCCGGATCGCGCGAGCGCACCACGAGGTTCGTGTTCGGCTTCTGCTCCTCGTCCATGAAGGGATAGCTGCCGATGATGGTGTCGGGATGCGCCGCGGCGATCGCCCGCAACGGGCTGCCGATGTCGCCTTCCCGCGCATTGGCGCGGACCGATTCGGACAGCATGCGGACACCGGATTTCAGCTTGGGCGCGACGATGTCCATCATCGCCTGCATGATCGAGGGGACACCGGCCATGACGATGACATTGCCGATCTTGAAGCCCGGCGCGAGGATAGTCGCGCTCTGGATCAACTCGGCACCATCAGGGATGCGGGCCATGCGCAACCGGGCCTCGTTGAGATCCTGCCCGCTCCAGCGCTCGCGGAAACGGGCGACCACTTCGGGATGGTGGTCGATGCCGACGCCGAACGCCTTGGCGACGCTGTCCGCGGTGATGTCGTCGTGGGTCGGTCCGATGCCACCTGTGGTGAAGACATAGGTGTAGCGTTGCCGCAGTGCATTCAACGCAGCGATGATGTCGTCCTCGTCGTCGGAGACGACCCGGACTTCCTTCAGGTCGATGCCGATATTGGTCAAATACTCGGCGATGAAGCCGATATTCTTGTCCTTGGTCCGGCCGGACAGGATTTCATCCCCGATGACCAGAATGCCCGCCGTGACGATCTCGCTCATACCTTAAGTCCCTCACCTCAAGTCCCGACTTTGCCGAGGTAACACGTTGAAGTCACGCGGTTTTGCTGCGGAAATAAGCAGTCCTCAGCCATTTTTTCAGGCACCGTCCCGGCCATAGCAGGCAAATGCCCTCTCTCCATGCTTATAGCGCTGGCCCGGCCCTTGCTACCTCCCTGGAGTCATGCACTCTTGCCGCATGGCCAGGACGTTGCGGCCTCCACCGGGGCTTGGCGACCTGTCTATGGCGCAACGCCTTGCGGAGAACAGTCGGGATCTATGGCAGTCGCGTTTGATGAGATGAATATTCCGGGCGGGGACCTTCGCCCCGCCTATCAGGAGCTGGCACGCTGGCTCAAGGAGACGCCTCCCGAGGCGCTCGAATATCGCCGCCAGGAGGCCGAGCTCCTGTTCCGCCGCATCGGCATCACCTTCGCGGTCTATGGCGAGTCCGAATCCACCGAGCGCTTGATTCCGTTTGACGTGATCCCGCGGATCATGTCCGGCAAGGAATGGACGGTGCTGGAG
>NZ_JADFUE010000150.1:0-4197 GCF_054967145.1 Bradyrhizobium sp. UFLA06-24 | reverse complement strand
TGCCTTGGCGCTTTTTGGACGCCGGTCAGTTGAGCGTGCGCAGCCTCCTTCGTTGCCGGCGTCCAAAAACCTGCACACGAGCGGACATTTGTCAGACGCGGCGCAGCTTCGCAAATGGGCCGGAAGGGGTAACGCTCGCGCAGTCAGAAGATGTCCGCTCTTCCCCCGGGGGGCGACATTGCGCTTATAGGTAAACTGCATTGCTGCGCGCCTTCACTCCGCCGCCTTGCTTGCAGGCGGTAGAGGAAACCACGCGACGCAGCGATTTCGTCCCTCCGCCTTGGCCCGGTACAGCGCGTCGTCCGCCGCTCTCATCAGCGTGTCGATGCCGGACATGCTGACCGTGGCCTCGGCGATGCCGATGCTGACGGTGACGCCGAACTGAACCTGATGCGTGTTCAGCCTCGCCGCCATCACATGCTTGCGGATTCGCTCGGCGACGATCTTGGCGCGCGACAGGCTGGTTTCCGGCAGGAGCACGGCGAATTCCTCGCCGCCGATGCGGCCGACCAGATCGGACTTGCGTTTGCCCGCGAGGCACGCCTCGGCGACAGCCTTGATCGCTTCGTCGCCGACGGCGTGCCCGTAGCGATCGTTGACCGATTTGAAATGGTCGATGTCGAGCATCAGCACCGAGACGGAGCGATAGTAGCGTTGGAAGCGGCTCCATTCCGCATCCAGGCTCTCGAGGAAGTGGCGGCGGTTGGAGAGGCCGGTGAGCGAATCGGTGGTCGCGAGCGTCTCCAGCAGGGCAGCTTTCTTGGTCAGATCTGTGATGTCGACATAGGTCAACATGCGGCCCCCATTTGCCATCGTGGTGCAATGCGCGCGAATCCGGCGCCCGTCTGGCGTCTGGAGGTCGCGCACATGATCCCCGGCCTCGACCTCATCGACGCGCTTGGCGGCAAACTGCGCCGCTTCGTTCGCAGCAAGATCCGGCGCAATTGCGCGATGGGGCCGGCGCACCAGCGATGCGTAGCTCGGGCGGCCGTCCGCTTCCTCATCACTCACATCCCAGAACCGTCGCATCCGCCGGTTCATGAAGCTGGCGTTGAGGTCGCGATCGAGCAGCAGAATGCCGTCCTCGACGTTTTCGAGTGCGTCGCGCAGCAGCTTCAGTTCGTCGGAATAGCGTACGATATCGGTGACCGGCGTATAGGTCAGCATCCGCCCGCCGTCCGGGAGCGGCGTGCATTGCATCCGGACGACCTCACCGCTGGTGCGGCGCAGATCGCGCGGAGACGTATCCCCCGCCTGAATCTGACGGACGCGTTCTTCGACATAGGCATCGAGTTCCGCCGGCTCGATCTCGTAGGCCTGCGTATCGCGTCCATGGTGCATCAGGGTCGCGAATGACGGGTTGCTATTGGCGAAGTCGTCCGGCAGCAACCACATCCGACGGAACGCGCGGTTGATTAACTGCGCGCGCAGACTGGCATCCAGCAGCACGACGCCAAGCGGGACCAAATCGAGTGCCGCCCGCAGCGCGAGCATCTGGCTCCGGACCAGCGAATCCGCGCTCCGCTCCTGTTCATTTTCGGTTGGAGCCGCGGCACGATCGTCCGCACCGAGCGCGACCCCGACCTGCTGGTCCGACCGCCAGAGCACGCGGCAGGAAAGGATTTCCTGGCTTGCGAGCCTCAGCTGGAATCTCTCGGGCACGCCGAGGCTGCTCTGCATCTCCAGCGTCGCGCCATCCTCCGACATGCGGCGCACGACGCAATCGATGGTCGACTGGCCGAAATTGAAGATGATCTTGCCGGCGAGAAACGTCCGTTCCGATACAAGGCGGGGCATTCCAACCCTCCGGGAAAAACCGGTAGAGCCTCCCGCAACTCTCTTGCGGAATGGTAACCCGTTGCCGGATTCTTCGAGAGGGCTAACAATCGATTAACGGGACGACCCTCAGGGGTCCGGCTTTACCGGATGTCAGCCACGATCGCGGTCAGTTCCGCACCGCGTAGAGCGGCGTGCGCAGGGTCACCTGATAAGACGGCTTCGGATCCAGGCGATCTGGGCGGAGATCCCGAACAGGCGGTTGTCGTTGTCGTCCATGCGGTCCAGATCGAGCCGCAGGATCGGCTGGGTGAAGGTGCGCCCGTTGAGCGATGGCAGCCGCCTCACGTCGCTGAGGCGGACCTCCTGCTGCGTGAGGCTCGGTCCGGTCTGGCCCACAAGCCGGACACAGCGACGCTAAGCGCGGAGGTGCGCGAAGGGCCATAACCGGAAGTCGCGATCTTCGCAAAATTACAAGCGGGATCATTCGGGATATCCCGCCCGGCGAAGACCTTCGATCCACCGCTCCCGATCCTCTGGACGGCGTAGCGGTGCCTGTAACGACAAGGCGGAAACCCGCTGCGAGGGATCAAGCTCCAGGGCTCGTTTCAGCGCTTTGCTGGCTGACATCTGATCACCGGCCAGTGCGCAGCTCACGGCGATGATCCGCCAACCAGGAGTGAACGTTGGAAATTGATCAGTAACCCGCCGACCGAAATCGGCGGATTCCCGGTACTGCCCGAGAAACAAATGAGCCCAGGCTGCCGCCATTTTCACCTGCATAATGTTGGGATCACGTGGACTAAGACGCTCCGCCTGCGCTTCGTCTTCGAGAGCCGTTTGATGCTGACCTAAATACACCTGCATCCAGCCGCTGTGGTTCCAGGCAATCGCAAAATTCGGATTCGTCGAAAGACTACGACGAATACAATCGGCAGCCAGCTCAAGTTCTCCCGCCACGTAAGCGAGAGTGAAACCTCCGAAGCACAAACCGACTTCGTCGTTCTGGTTCAACTCGATGGCCTTTCGGCCCACACGAACCGCCTCCGCAGTCTCTTCGTCGACGTTCACCATCCAGCGACTTTGCTTGCGCAAGACATAGATCATCCCGATCCACCCGTAGACTTGGGCAAAGCTTGGATCTAACTCCAGCGCCGTGCGGAAATAGCTCAGCGCCGTCTCTACGTCGGCCTTTGTCCATTTCCAGAGGTGCGCAATCCCCCGCAAGTAGCAATCGTAAGCGTCCAGATTAGAGGTAGGCTTTCGGGTCGCTTTCTCCATTTCCGCGAACTGTACCTGGGTGACAAGCTCTCCGACCACACTTTGTGTCACTCGATCCTGAAGATTGAATATATCTTCGTTGGTCCCGTCGAATTTGTCGGCCCACAAATGGGCACCGCTGTTCGCGTCGATTAACTGACCTGTGATCCTAACACGTCCGCCCGCCTTCCGTACGCTTCCTTCAAGCACATAGCGAACGCCGAGCTCACGCCCGACTTGCTCGATGTCAACTGTCCTTCCCTTGTACGTGAAACTAGAATTGCGAGCGATCACAAACAGTGATTTGAATCGCGATAGCGCAGTGATGATGTCCTCGACCACGCCATCCGCGAAGTACTCCTGCTCTGGATCGCCCGACATGTTCTGGAACGGAAGAACAGCAATCGATGGTTTGTCAGGAAGGGCCAGTTTGGGGCTTTCGGTCGCAGGATTGGAACCTGCGATGGGCAATGAAGTCGAACGGGCGGCATATAGGCGAACCGGCCGATCGATGTTCTTCAGCGACCGCTCACCAACGTCATCGAAGGCGATTGGGGTCTTGGCGCGAACCTGCTCAAAGGCATTACCAGACAAGTAGACGCCGCCGGGATCACACTCGGTTTCCACGCGAGAAGCAACATTCACGCCCTCACCGAAGATGTCGTCACCATCGATGATTATGTCACCGACGTTGATGCCGATGCGAAAGACGATCTTTGAAGTGGCGTCAGCATTGTACTCGGCCATTTTCTCCTGGACGAGCACGGCGCAGGTGACCGCATCAACGGCACTGGCGAACTCGACTAACAGGCCGTCGCCCGTGGTTTTCACTATGCGTCCGTTGTGCTCTGCAATAGCGCGGTCGACTATTTGGGAACGGAGGGCCTTAAGAGTGGTCAAGGTGCCGACCTCATCGGCTCCCATAAGCCGACTGTACCCGACAACATCGGCAGCCAATACGGCTGCGAGCCGCCTCTCGATCCGTTCGGGTGCCACAGACTCACCCCTCCGCCCGTCCGGCGATATCAAATCACGGGCGCGGCGTAGTCGCCACAGGTAAGTGTCGCGACGCGGGGGACGCAAATTCCGCTAATGGGATGGTCCGGCCGTGCTCCTGCCCCGCCAGTAAGCGAAGCTGGCAAGGGGCGCCAAAGACAAGGA